>NZ_WHTD01000186.1 GCF_009379765.1 Actinophytocola sp.
AGCCGCCCGGAGTACGCCTCCGAGTCGCCCTTTCCGGCCTCACCATGGCCGAGTACTTCCGTGACGAAGAAGGCCGCGACGTCCTCTTCTTCGTCGACAACATCTATCGCTACACCCTCGCCGGCATGGAAGTCTCCGCCCTCCTCGGCCGTATGCCCTCGGCCGTGGGCTACCAGCCGACCCTGGCCGACGAGATGGGTGAGCTGCAGGAGCGGATCACGTCGACCAAGGGTCGGTCGATCACCTCGATGCAGGCGATCTACGTGCCCGCGGACGACTACACCGACCCGGCCCCGGCCACCACGTTCGCCCACCTGGACGCGACCACCGAGCTCTCCCGGTCGGTGTTCCAGAAGGGCATCTTCCCGGCGGTGGACCCACTGGCGTCGACCTCGACGATCCTCGACCCGGGGATCGTCGGCGAGGACCACTACCGGGTGGCCGCCGAGGTCATCCGAATCCTGCAGAAGTACAAGGAGCTGCAGGACATCATCGCGATCCTCGGCATGGACGAGCTGTCCGAAGAGGACAAGGTGACGGTGCAGCGGGCGCGGCGCATCGAGCGCTTCCTGTCGCAGAACATGCTGGTCGCCGAGCAGTTCACCGGCCAGCCGGGGTCGACCGTGCCGCGCGAGGAAACCGTCGAGGCGTTCGACAAGATCGCCAAGGGCGACTTCGACAACTACCCGGAGCAGGCCTTCCTGGGCATCGGTGGCCTGGAGGACCTGGAGCGGAAGTACAAGGAGATCACCAAGAAGTAGGTCTCGGCCAGACGCGAGAACGCCCCGCCCGGACTCCGGACGGGGCGTTCTTCTCACTGGCCACGTGCACTGGTCAGTTGGGCAGGTCGACGACCTGGTCTCCGACCCGGACCTGGGTGGCGTCGGCGGGCACCAGGTCGGCGTCGGCCACCGGGGTGGACCAGGCGCCGCCGGAGCGATGGCTCAGCTGCTGCACGTTGGCGGCGACCACCCAGCCGTCGCCGCCGGGCAGGTGCAGGACCACGGGCAGCAGCGCCGACGGGTCGACCTGCGGGCCACGCGTCACGCTCTCGACCGAGCCGTCGGACCGCACCAGTACGTAGAAGAAGTAGGCGGGGTTGTTCACCTCCTGGTACGATCCGACGATCATCGTCTTCTTGTTCGCCAGCCCGGCGACCACGAGCCATTGGCCCTCGACCTCCTCGAACGACGCCGGGTCGAGCAGCGTGCTCTCGCGCAGTGCCGCGCCGAAGAGGTTCACCGGGCTGCGGGCCAGCTCGTGGTCGTACCCGACCTTCACGTCCTCCGGCGGCCAGCCCGGCCCGTTGTCCCGGTCGACGCCCAGCGTCGGGTCGATGTAGACCACGGCGGCGAGCAGCGGGATGTGCGCGCCCATCTTCTGCTCGCCCGCGTTGGGATCACCGCCGGTGTCGCCGACGACGAGCCGGACGTTGCGCGGGTCGGCCGGCGCCGGGAGCTGGACGAACGCGACGCCGTCGTGCGGGGCGAGCGGGGTCCACTGCCGGCGGGAGCGGCCGTCCGGGCCGATCGCGGTGTTCGGCGACACGAACAACGACAGGTCCTTGCCGCCCAGCTCCGTCGGCTCGATCCCGAGCACGGTCCGGTTGTCGGGGAACATGAAGTAGCCGCCACGGCCGTTGTGGTCGCCGTCGAGCTGGACGGCCACCAGCTCGAGCTCGCGTTTCTCGGTGTCCGCGGGGTTCGTGACGAGGAGCCCGACGGCGGTCACCTCCCGCCCGCGGTCCGTGGGCTCCACGGTGTCGTCCGACGGCAGCACGACCGCCTGCGTGACGAGCGCCGCGGGCCCGGCGGGGGTGGTGCCGGCCCAGTAGACATGCGGGTTGCCCTTCCTGCCGTTCAGGTGGCCGTCGGCGTTGGCCGGGGTCCCGTCCACGGCGTCCTGCCAGCCGGTGGTCGCGAGGCGGACGGTGCCCTCGTCGTCGATGAGGTCGCCGCCGGAGTCGGTGAGCAGGTCGACGGTCTTGGCCGGGCCGTCGGGCTGCTCGGCGGGTGGGGGAGCGGAGAGCTGGTTGGGCACGACGACCGCGGCGAGGACCGCGACGGCGGCGGTGCCGGCGAGGGCGGCGCCGATCGCGACGCGGCCGCGGGTGCGGCGCCGCCTGCCGCCCCTGAGCACGGCGACGGCGAAGTCGGCGCGGGGCTCCAGGCCGTCGGTGGCCTCGTGCAGCGCGCTGGTGAGCTCGTGGGTGTCCATAGGTCAGCTGCTCCGGTTGATGGAGGGGTGCGGGTCGTCGGCGGTGGCGGCGGCGATCAGCTCGCGCAGCCGGGCGAGGCCCCGGGAGGTCTGGCTCTTCACGGTGCCGACGCCGCAGCGCAGTGCGGCCGCCGTGTCCCGCTCGGTCAGGTCGTCGAAGAACCGGAGCACGATCACCGCCCGCATCCGGGGCGGCAGCTCGGCCAGCGCCCGCACGACCAGCTCGCGGTCCGCGACCCGCTGCTCCGGGCCGGGAAGGTGCGGGTGCGGGTGGTCCCGGTCCAGCGCCGACTCCGGGACCCGGCGCGCGCGGTGCCGCCACCGGTTCGTGGCCGCGTTGGCCAGCGCGGCGCGCACGTACGGTTCGGGCCGTTCACGAATGCGCCGCCAGCGCGGGAAGATCCGTTCCAGCACATCCTGCAGCAGATCTTCCGCGGCCCCCCGGTCGCCGCCGCACAGCAGGTAGGCCGTGCGCAGCAGAGCGGGGGAGCGGTGCGTGACGAAGTCCGTGAACTCCGCGTCACTCATGCGTACCCCTGATGGTTGGTGACCTGTCTCACCGTTCTGTACACCGGCCTGGCTGGGGAGGTTGTCTGTGGACCAATTAGACTGCGAGTTCTGGAAGCCCTGTAACGAGGAGGTACGGCGTGGCCGAGATGTCCGTCCAGCTGGTCGCCGTGGAACGCCGCCTGTGGTCGGGTACCGGCACCTTCGTCGTGGCCCAGACCACAGAGGGTGAGATCGGCATCATGCCGGGCCACGAGCGGGTGCTCGGTCAGCTCACTGAAGGTGGCGTGGTGACCGTGCGTACCACCGACGGCGACACCGTCACCGCGGCCGTACATGGCGGCTTCCTGTCCGTCACCGGCGACACGGTGAGCATTCTCGCCGAGTCCGCCGAGCTGGCCGACGAGATCGACGTCGCGCAGGCCAAGGCCGACCTCGACGCCGACGAGGAGACGCGCGTGAGAGCGCTTGGCCGGCTCCGCGCCGCAGGACAGAACTGAGGTCGGCGGGGCGGCGGGCAGGGGCGGGCCGTGGACATCACCGTGGTTGTCGGAGCGGTCCTCTTCCTGATCCTGGTCGTCCTGGCCTGGTTGACCGTGCGCCGGCTGCGGGCGCTGCGTTCCGGCGGCGTGCACGCGGCGCTGCGCACCCGGCTCGACCCGTCCGGCAAGGGCTGGCATCTGGGGGTCGGCCGCTACCAGGGTGACGAGTTCGTCTGGTTCCGGGTCCTGAGCCTGCGGCCGGGCCCCGACCGGGTGATCCACCGCAGCACCCTGGAGATCGCCGACCGGCGCGACCCGTCCGGCTCGGAGCTGTACAGCATGCCGCCGGCGTCGCGGGTGCTCCGCTTCTCCGACTCCGGCCGCGCCACCGAGCCGCACATCGAGATCGCGATGAGCCCCGACGCCCTGACCGGCTTCCTGTCCTGGCTGGAGTCCGCGCCGCCAGGGCGTCTGCCCTGGGCCTCCTAGGTCTTGTGCGCCCGCGCGGCGGCGAAGCAGTACCCGCCGAACGCGGCCAGACCGAGCGCGACCACCACCAGCGCCACCGTGCCGAACGGCTGCGCGGCCAGCGTCTTCAGCGCAGCGTCGAGGCCGCCGGCCTTCTTCGGGTCGTGGTCCAGCGCGGCGAACCCGATCAGCACGCCGACGATCCCGAACGTCACGCCCTTCGCGATATGGCCGAACACGCCGAGCCGGGTGACCCATTGCCGGGTGCCACGCGGCAGGTCGGCCAGGTCGAGGTCATCCAGGAACGACGTGCGGAAGCCTTTCGCAGCCGTCGCCACCGCGATGCCGATGATCACCAGCGCCACGACGCCGACGAGGAACGGGCCGGCCGGCAGCGCCAGCAGCTTCGCGGTCCAGGTCTGCTGCTGCTGGTTGCCCGACCCGCCCGAGGAGCCCGACCCGCTCGCGAGTGTCATGGCGCTGACGCCCAGTGCGATCCCGACGACGGCGCGCGCCGCGGACCCGATGCGCTTGCGGGTGCGCTTGCCCTTCTCGTGGATCCAGCGGTAGCCGCTCGCGGGCGAGCAGCAACTGCCAGGCGCCGAACGCGAACAGTCCGACGGCCAGCACCCACAGCAGGAACCCGCCGATGCCGCTCGAGCCGATCTCCTCGATGGCGCCGCGCTGGTCGGCCTTCTCGGACTCCCCGAAGGCCACCCGTATCGCCAGGTAGGCGACGAGCACGTGGACCGCGCCGTAGCAGACCATGCCGGCCCGGCCGAGCACCTGCATCGTCGTGGTGTTCTTCGCTCTGGCCGTGGTGGCCCGCGCGGTGTTCATGACGCCTCCTCGGGGGGTTGCCGCCGGGGAGGTACCCACGCGTGGCCGGGCGGAACGGTCCGTTCGGGCTAGGCCATGTCTCGCGGATCTTGGATCGTGGTATTCGCGCCCAGCTACCCCCTGGCCGCGCCGGCCTCGGAGTTCGCCGAGCTGCGTTGTCGGAAGGCCCGAATACGACCCGGTATGCGGCCTTCCGCCGCCTTGCCAGGAGCCATCTGGATCACGAATCCCATCGACCAAGACCCACGAGACACGACCTGATCCGCGCTACACCGCGACGGTGAGCGTGGCGGTGTAGCCGCTCGGGTCGCCGGTGACGGTCGCGAGCTGGCTGTCCCAGCCGTCGCTGAACACGGTGTCGCGCTCGAGCGAGGTGCCCGCGAGGTTGCGGACACTCCGGTCGTAGCCGTCGGTGGCGTAGACGGTCTCGCAGACGTCCTGGGGGAGGGCGAGCTGCGAGGTGGTGAGCTTGGTGCCCGCGTTCGTGGCGTCGGCAAGGGTCGGGTAGACCTCGAAGTGGACGTGCGGCCAGCGCCCGGCGTAGGCGGCGGGGAAGATGCTGGTGTACACGAGGTCGCCGGTGTCGTCGGCCTCCTGGACGCCGCGCAGGTAGTTCTGGTCGGCGGCGGCGTCGGAGTACAGCGAGTAGTCGCCGTTGCGGTCGCAGTGCCACACGTACACCGCCGCGCCGGGCAGGGCGGCGCCGGTGTCCGCCTCGACGACGGTCAGCTCGATGCGCAGCGGGACGCCGTCGGCCGTGCCCGAGGCCGAGCCGAAGCTGGACCGGATGTCGCCGCGGACGATGCCGCTCTCGGTGAGCACGTCGGGCCCGTTGAAGCCGTCGCCCGGGAAGGGGCCGGCCGTCTCCTCGGGGATCTCCTCGAGCCCGGCCGCCGTGGTGCCGGCCGCCGTGCCGGTACTGGTGGTCGCTGGGCTCGGGGTCGGGTCGGTGGCCGCGCATCCGGCGATCACCGCGAGTCCCGCGCCGCCGAACAGGGCCAGGACGGAGCGTCTGCTGCGCAGGGTCGCGAGGTCGAACTCGAGACCCCGGTCGTGGTCATGCATGTCGGACCTTCCTTGTCGTCAGGTCCGATGGTGCGGGTGCGGGCTGTGTGGTCGCTGTGCGCCGGCTGTGTCCGCGTTTGGGTCAGCGTTTGTTCAGCGTTTGTTCAGCGGCCGCCGCCGGGCGCCCACAGGATGTCGCCGTCCGGGTTCGCGACCCTGGACAGCACGAAGAGCAGGTCGGACAGCCGGTTCAGGTACTTCGCGGCGAGGGTGTTGGTGCGTTCGGCGTCGGCCTCGATGAGGCGCCACGCGCTGCGCTCGGCCCGTCGGGTGACCGTGCGGGCGACGTGCAGCAGCGCGGCGCCCGCGGTGCCGCCGGGCAGGATGAACGAGCTGAGCTTGGCGAGCCGGCCGTTGAAGTCGTCGCACCAGCCCTCGAGCCGCTCGACGTAGGGCTCGGTGATGCGCAGCGGCGGGTACTTCGGGTCCGGCACGACGGGCGCGCACAGGTCGGCGCCGACGTCGAACAGGTCGTTCTGGACCGCACGCAGCACCTCGACGATCTCGTCGGTGAGGCCGCCCATGGCGACCGCGACCCCGATCGACGCGTTGGCCTCGTCGACGTCGGCGTAGGCGGCGAGGCGCGGGTCGGTCTTGGGCACCCGGTGCCCGTCGCCGAGCGCGGTGCTGCCGTCGTCGCCGACCTTGGTGTAGACGCGGGTGATGTGCACGGCCATGCGCTGCACGATACGGCTCAGCGCAGCACGGCGTCCGCGACGGTCTCGGTGATCCAGCTCTCCCACTCGGCGGCCGACCAGCCGCACCGGACGGTCAGCAACAGGTACAGCTCGGGGCTGATCAGCCCGAAGATGATGTCCGCGGCCCGGTCCACGGCCAGCCCGTCCTTCAGCGCCCGCTTCTCGTCGATCAGCTCGGCGAGCATCCGGTGCGCGGTGGCGCGCTGCGTCTGGTTGACCTCCCACTGGGCGGCCATCTCCGCGTTCGTGCCGGCGGCGTCGCGCACCGCCTGCATGATCGGCGCGACCCGCTCGAAGATCGCCCGGCTCGTCGCGGTCCAGATGGCGAGCGCGCGGCGCGGGTCGGGCTCGTCGCGGATCTCCTGGACGAACGGGCGTTCGAGCACGGGGACCGGCTCGTCGTCGCCGACCGACGCGACGTCGACGGCCTCCTTGAGCAGGGTGTGCTTGTTGGTGAAGTGGAAGTAGACGGTCTGCACCGCGACGTCGGCCCTGGTGGCGACCTCCTCGAGCTTGGTGGCCGCATAGCCCTGCGCGACGAACAGGTCGGCGGCGGCCGCGATGATGCGCCGCCGGGTCTCCCTCGGCTGCTGCCTTTTCTTCTTGACACCATCGGACACATGTTGGAGTCTAACTCTAGAGTTCAACTCTAACGAGGAGGGGCGGCGATGGCGGCATTGCAGGGCTTCCACCACGTGAAGCTGCCGGTCACCGATGTCGAGCGGACGCGCGACTGGTACGCGCGGGTGCTCAGCTTCACGGTGGAGCTGGAGTTCGTGGAGGACGGTGTGCTGATGGGCGTGGCGATGCGGGACGCGTCGGGCACCGTGCCCCTGGCGTTTCGTTGCGACCCGGACCGCGCCAAGGCGATGGCGGGCTTCGACCCGATCGCGATCGGTGTGCCGTCGGTGCCCGACCTGGAGGAGTGGCGCGCGCACCTGACCTCGCTGGGCGAGGCTCACGGCGGCATCGTGACCGGGCACGTGGGCTCGGTGCTGGTCGGTCTGCACGACCCGGACGGCATCGAGGTCCGGCTGTACACGCTGTCAGGCGGCGCGTCGTGACCTTCGACCCGGCCGGCTACGTGCTCGCGGAGCAGGACGGCGAGCACGTGTGGTTCCTGGACACCCGGATGACCGTGAAGGCCGGCGGAGACCAGACCGGCGGCGCGTTCACGCTCCTGGAATGGGCGCCGCAGGGCTTCGGCCCACCTCGCCACATCCACGAGGCGGAGGACGAGGCGTTCTACATCCTCGACGGCGAGCTCGTCGTGGACTGCGGCGAACGCCGGTCCGTGGCAGGCCCCGGCGCGTTCGTCTTCCTGCCGAGGGGAATCCCGCATTCGTTCGTGGTGTCGGCGGGCCCGGTGCGCGGGCTGCAGATCACCTCACCCGCGGGGTTCGAACGCTTCATCACCGAGGTCGGCCGCCCGGCCGAGCACCTCGGACTGCCCGAACCGTCCCAACCGGACATTCCCCGGCTGGTCGAGGCGGGCCGCCGGCACGGCAACGAGATCGTCGGCCCACCGATCACCCTGGACTCCGAGCGGAGTCGGTGATCCACGGGCCCGCTCCGGAGCGCCCGAAACCGTCGGTGCCCGGCCGTAGAATGGATACCGGGGGCCGGAGGCCACCAGGCCGCCCGGCCCGGCTCAACCCGCCAGCCGCACGGCTTCGGCCAGCAGCTCCGCCTGGCGGTGGTTGTCGTCGGCGAACGGCAGACCCACGATGCGCTCCGCGCCCGCCGCGGCGAGCGCCGCGAGGCGGTCCGCGGCCGCCGCCGGTCCGCCGGTCACCAGCGACAGCCGCGCCACCGCCTCGGACATGCCGTAGGCGGTGAGGCCGCGTACCTGCGCGTCGACCACCTCGGTCGGCACGTCGCCCAAGCCCACGCTCACCTGTGCGGTCACCCCCGGCGTCGGGTGGCCGTGCGCCTCGGCTCGCTCGGCCAGCTCGCGCACCCCCGCGGCCAGCGCGGCGGGTGGCAGGAACGCCGGGTACCAGCCGTGGCCGAGGCGGGCCGCCCGGCGCAGCGCCTGCGGTCCGTCGCCGATCAGGACCGGCGGCATCGTCGCGCCGGGCGCGAGCCTCACCGGCCCACCCCTGTCTCCGCTGTCGCCGCTGTGTCCGCTGTCGCCGTCGAGCTCGGTGGGCTTGCCGGCGATCAGGTCCGGCAGCACGGACAGTGCCGCGTCGGTGCGCGGCCCGCGCTCGGCGAACGGCACGCCGGCCGCGCGCCAGCCCTCGTCGCCGTGGACCTCCCCGCCGGTGCCGATGCCCAGCAGGACCCGGTCGCCGGAGAGGTGCTGCAGCGTCGCCACCTGCTTCGCGGCCCACGCCACCGGGCGCAGCGCCAGGATCAGCACGCCGAACCCGAGCCCGATCCGGGTCGTCGTCGCCGCGGCGGTCGCGAGCAGCAGCGTGCTGTCGAGCTTGGGCGCCACCGCGATCAGGTGGTCGCCGGTCCACACCGAGTCGAGACCGATGTCCTCGACGTGCCGGGCAAACGCGCCCGGGTTGCCGGTCGCCGGCAGCGTGATGCCGACCCTCACCGGGAAAGCTCCAGCAGTGTCTTGCCGACCGTGGCGCGCGACTGGATCGCCGCGTGCGCGTCGGCGGCCCGCTCCAGCGGGAAGCGCTGCCCGATCAGCGGGCGCAGCCGGCCGGCGGCCGCCTCGGCGAGGGCGCTCTCCGTGTATGCGCGCAGCTCTGTCGGCGTCGGCGTGGCGCGGACGAGCGTGACACCGCGCCGCGCCGCCTCCTCGGGCGCGATCGACGTCCAGCTGCCGCTCGCCAGGCCGAAGCTGAGCATCCGGCCGCCGCGGTCAAGGAGCCCGAACGCCGCGCGACCGATGTCGCCGCCGACCCCGTCGAACACCACGTCCACCCCGCCGGCCCGGTCCGGCCAGCCGTGCTCGCGATAGTCCACCGCCTCGTCGGCGCCGAGCTCGCGGGCGACCTCGACCTTCCGCGCCCCGCCGACCGCGGCGACGACGTGCGCGCCGGCCGCCTTGGCCAGTTGGACGAGCAGGCTGCCGACCCCACCGGCGGCGGCCTCGACGAGCACCCGCTCGCCGGCCCGCAGGCCGACGGCGTGCACGAGCATGGTCGCGGTGCGCCCGTCGGCGAGCAGCGCGACGGCCGTGTCGAGCGCGACGCCCTCGGGCACCGCGAACACGGCGGCCGCGTCCACCGCGGCCCGTTCCGCGTAGCCGCCGGAACCGCCGGTGCTGGTGACCACCCGGGCGCCGACGAGACCGGGATCCGCATCCTCGCCGACCGCGATGACCACGCCGCCGACCCCGTTGCCGGGAATCATCGGCAGCGATCCCGTGAACGGCCCGGAGCCGGTCGCCCGGAACTGCGTCTCGATGAACGTGATGTTGGCGAACGTCACCTCGATCAGCGCCTGGTCGGGTCCCGGCACCGGATCGGGCGCCTCGCGCGCGACGAGCACCTCCGGCCCGCCGAACTCCGTCAACCACACCGCACGCATCGGTCCTCCGCTCCGTCACCCGGCAACGGCACCAGCGTGCAACCTCCACTATTGTCGAGGTCAAGGAGAACGGCTCGGCAACGCGAAAGCGCCCGTCCGGGTGACGGACGGGCGCTTTCGGCACGAGATCAGGACTGCTGCGGTGGCGGGTCGCTCGGCGACTGGTCCGGCGCGCCCGGCAACCGACCGGGCTGCTCGCCGGTTTGTTCCGCGGTGACCGGCGCGCCCTGCGCGTTCGGGTCCGGCGGCGGGCCGTCCGGTGAGGGAGCCGTGCCCGGATACGCCGTGCCCGGTGGTTCGGCGAGCGCAGGTTTGGGCACGATCTTGTCCTTGAACACGAAGCCCATGCTGAGCAGCGCGATCAGCACCAGGCCGACCAGGGTGAGCCAGAAGCCGACCTCGGTGTGGATGAGCTCGCCGGCGACCGAGTTGATGTCCGGCGTCGAGACCTCGTCCTCGGACAGCCCTTGGGCGTCGTCCTTGAGCTGCGAGGTGAGGTTGGACTGCGCGACAGTCTGGGTGACGACGACCAGGACGCCGGCCAGCAGGGCGACCGCGGCGCTGCCGAACAGCCGTTCCCGCGTCCGGTCCCGGAACCGCGGCACGAACGGCAGCGCGATGCCGGCCAGCAGCACGACACCGGCGATGATCGCGAGCGCCTGAACGCCCGGGTCCGGCGGCGGCTCCGAGGACGTGCTCGATCCGCCGGGCAACTCGTCGGCCATGTCCTGGAGATCCCGGGGGACCTCGACCTCCGGCTCCGCGCCGGTGGCGAGCTCCACGCCGTTGTAGTCCGCGCCGATCGAGCCCATGCCCGGCACCTCGCAGGACACCGACAGGAACGGCAGGAACAGGAACAGCAGCAACACCAGCGCGAACCCGGCCGGGCTGGCCAGTCTCGACAAAGCCTTCATCGCTACCCCTCTCGTGCCGAGTGGCGGCAGGTTAGCGGACGGGTATCGCACATGCCCGGCGAACCCCGACAATGGTGTCGAACCGGAGGAGGCTCACATGCCCGGTCGACCACGCCGCGCCGCCGCACGCCTGGCCGCGGTCCTGCTCGCCGTGCTGGCCACCACGATCGCAGCGCCCGCGGCGCAGGCCATCTACCACGGTGAGGACGCGCCGATCGGCGACTATCCCTTCAGGGTGTCGCTGCGTCTGGCCAACACGCCGGACAGCCCGCGCTGCGGCGGCACGCTCATCGAGCCCGACATCGTGCTCACCGCGGCGCATTGCGTCGACCGCGTGCCGCAGGGCGGGATCGCGGTCGTGGTCGGCGCGGACATCCCGGACTGGCCCGACGCGCCGAAGGTCGGCACGCTGGGGCACCAGGTGCCCGAGGGCTACGACCTCACCGTCGACAACCGGCACGACGTCGCGGTGCTCCGGCTCGCCACCCCGCAGACCACGCCCACGGTCCGGCTGGCCACCGCCGAGCCACGGGCCGGCGCCCGTGTGGTGACCTCCGGGTGGGGCTGCACCAACGCGCCGCCCGTGTGCGAGGTGATGGCGACGCGCCTGCAGTCCAGCGGCCAGACCGTGTTGCGCGACAAGGAATGCGGGCCGGACGTGTTCTGGACGATCCCGACCTACTACGACGCGACGACGATCTGCACGAAGGGCACCCGGGACAACTCCACCATCAACCGTGGCGACTCGGGCGGTCCGCTGCTCGTGCGTCACGGGTGTGGCCCGTACCGGCAGGTCGGGGTGACCTCGCTCGGCTCGGACAGCACCACGAAGCTCTACGCGGGCTTCACCTCCATTCCTGTCGAGGCGGATTGGGTCTCCCGCGCGATCGACTCGCTGCGCCGTAGCTGACGGCGCCGGGGCGGCCGACGCGCGGGTCGCGGGCGGACGGTGCGCGGGCTCGGGCATGATGGGCGCTCGTGACAGAGCACTTCCAGGTTCACGGTGGGGCGCGGCTCGCCGGCGCGGTCGATGTCGTCGGGGCCAAGAACAGCGTGTTGAAGCTGATGGCCGCCGCGTTGCTCGCGGAAGGCACGACGACGCTGACCAACTGCCCCGAGATCCTGGACGTCCCGCTGATGGGCGAGGTGCTGCGCAGTCTCGGGTGCGAGGTGACCATCGAGGCCGACACGGTCACCATCACCACGCCCGCGGACCTCAACCACCATGCCGACTCGGCGTCGATGGGCAAGCTGCGTGCGTCGGTGTGCGTGCTCGGCCCGCTGGTGGGTCGCTGCAGGCGCGCGGTCGTGGCGCTGCCGGGTGGCGACGCCATCGGGTCGCGGCCGCTGGACATGCACCAGAACGGCCTGCGCCAGCTCGGCGCGCACAGCGAGATCGAGCACGGCTGTGTCGTGGCCGAGGCCGAGGGCCTGCACGGCGCGCAGATCTGGCTGGACTTCCCCAGCGTCGGCGCCACCGAGAACATCCTGATGGCGGCCGTGCTCGCGGACGGCACCACGGTGATCGACAACGCCGCGCGCGAGCCGGAGATCGTCGACCTGTGCACGATGCTGCTGCAGATGGGCGGCAAGATCGAGGGCGCCGGCACGTCGACGCTCACCGTCCACGGCGTCGACGCCCTCCAGCCCACCGAGCACCGGGTGATCGGCGACCGGATCGTGGGCGCGACCTGGGCTTTCGCGGCCGCGATGACCCGCGGCGACGTGACCGTGCGCGGCGTCGACCCGCACCACCTCGACCTCGTGCTGGAGAAGCTGCGGACCGCGGGCGCCGACGTGACCATCCTCGAGGGCAACGCCTTCCGGGTCGTCCAGCGCGACCGGCCGACCGCGGTGGACTTCGTGACGCTGCCGTACCCGGGGTTCGCCACCGACCTGCAGCCGTTCGCCATCGCGCTGACCTCGATCGCCGACGGCACCTCGATGATCACGGAGAACCTGTTCGAGGCGCGGTTCCGCTTCATCGAGGAGATGATCCGCATCGGCGCCGACGCCCGTACCGATGGCCACCACGCGGTGGTCCGCGGCGTGGCGCGGCTGTCCAGCGCGCCGGTGTGGGCCTCGGACATCCGCGCCGGTGTCGGTCTCGTGCTGGCGGGTCTGTGCGCGGACGGTGTGACCGAGGTGTGGGACGTGTTCCACATCGATCGCGGATATCCCGGGCTGGTGGAGAACCTGGTCAACCTGGGCGCGGACGTCCGCCGGGTGGCCGCGGCGCCGGAACGGTCCTGACCTCCCGGACCGCCGCGCGGTAGATGTTCGTGCGTGGTCGGGATTACCGTGTCGAGGTGAGCGAACTGGCTGATGCGGGCGCGTATGCCGACCCGGACGGTGTCGTGATCGGGCCTGCGACCGAGGACGATCTCGCCGGGATCGTGGAGATCCTCAACCACACGGCGGCCAACTCGATCGCGACCTTCGACACTCGGCCGACCAGTGTGGCCGCGCGGCGCGATTGGTTCGAGCAGTTCGCCTCGACGGGGCCGTATCGGCTGCTTGTCGCTCGACGCGGCAGCCTGGTCGTCGGCTACGCCTGCAGTCAGCGTTACCGGGACCACGAAGCATTCCGGCAGACGGTCGAGGTAAGCATCGCGCTGGATGTCGGTTGCCGGGGCCAGGGCGTGGGTTCCTCGCTGTATCGCGCGCTGTTCGATCGCCTTGCCGACGAGCCGGTTCACGTCGTCGTCACGGGCATAGCCCTGCCCAATGACGCGTCGGTCGCACTGCATCGAAAGTTCGGCTTCACAGAGGTCGGCACGTTCCGCGAGTACGCCGTCAAGAACGGTCGGTACATCAGCTCGCTGTGGATGCAGCGCCTTTCGCCACCTGCTGGTCACAGTCGTTGACACGGTACGGATCTCCTTAGCTGGTCATGGTGGCCGGAAGTACCTACGTCTCCGCCTTCTCGCGGCGGCGATCCCGGACCCGGACCACCACGAAGGTCACCGTCGCCAGAGCGACGAGGCCGATGACGATCGTCATCGATGTCTTCCGCGACGACTCGTGGCTGGTCACCCGCGTGCGCGACGACGGTGAGGGCGGCGCGCAGCCGACCGGCACCGGGCTGTCCGGACTGGCCAGACGGGTCGCGGCGGCCGACGGCGAGTTCCGTGTGGACAGTCCGCTCGGTGGCCCACGGTGGTCTCCGCGAGGCTGCCGTGCGGGTGATCCTGGCGGAGGACTCCACGTTGTTGCGCGAAGGACTGGTGCGGCTGCTCGCCGAGGAGGGTCACGACGTGGTGGCGTCGGTGGGCGACGCCGACGAGCTGGTGGCGGCGGTCGAGCTCGACCGGCCCGACGTGGTGGTCACCGACGTGCGCATGCCGCCCACCCACACCGACGAAGGGCTGCGGGCAGCGCTCACCGTGCGCAACCGCTGGCCGGAGGTCGGCGTGCTGGTGCTCTCGCAGTACGTGGAGAAGCGCTACGCGGCCGAGCTCATCAGCGGCGACAGCGGTCGGGTCGGCTACCTCGGTGCTAGGCCATGTCTCGCGGATCTTGGATCGTGGTATTCGCGCCCAGCTGTCCCCTGGCCGCGTTGTCGGAAGGCCCGAATACAACCCGGTATGAGCGGCCTTCCGCCGCCTTGCCAGGAGCCAGCTGGATCACGAATCCCATCGACCAAGATCCACGAGACACGACCAGGCCATGTCTCGCGGATCTTGGATCGTGGTATTCGCGCCCAGCTGTCCCCTGGCCGCGTTGTCGGAAGGCCCGAATACAACCCGGTATGAGCGACCTTCCGCCGCCTTGCCAGGAGCCAGCTGGATCACGAACCCCATCGACCAAGATCCACGAGACACGACCTCGCCGTGTTGCGGTATCTGGATTCCTGAGTGGTCGGCCGAGTGGTCGTTGTGCGAGGGAGGCCGGGCGGGTAAGACAATGAGGCACCTGACGCCACATGGGAAGGGGCCGGCATGCGTGCCCGCCGGATCGGTTCGGCCTTATCGGTAGGACTCCTGCTCGCCACGGCACTCGCGGCCGGAAGTGCCACGGCCACCGCCGACCACCGGCCACCGCCCGGCAAGAAACCGGTGGCCGTCGGCACCGGCGGCGCGGTCGTGTCCGACACCGTCGAGTCCACCAACGCCGGCCTCGACGTCCTGCGCAAGGGCGGCACGGCGGCCGACGCGGCGGTCGCGGTCGCCGCGACCCTCGGCGTCACGGACCCGTACGTCGCCGGCATCGGCGGGGGCGGTTATTTCGTGTACTACGACGCGCGCGCCCGCCAGGTCTCCACCATCGACGGTCGGGAGACCACGCCGCAGGCCGGCAGTCCGACGATGTTCGTCGACCCGGCCACCGGCCAGCCCTACGCGTTCCCGACCGCGGTCACCAGCGGCCTCGGTGTCGGCGTGCCCGGCATGCTCGCCACCTGGGAGCGCGCGCTCGACCGCTGGGGTCGGTTCGACCTCGCCGACAACCTGAAGCCGGCCATCAAGGTCGCCGACCGAGGCTTCACCGTCGACGCCACGTTCCGCGAGCAGACCAGGCAGAACCAGGCGCGGTTCGCCCAGTTCGGCTCCACCCGCGACCTGTTCCTGCCCGGCGGCGCGCTGCCCGAGGTCGGCTCCCGGCTGCGCAACCCCGACCTCGCCGACACCTACCGGCAGATCTCGCGCGACGGCATCCGCGCCCTGTACGGCGGTTCGATCGGCCGCGACCTGGTCGACGCGGTGCGCACGCCACCGGTCGCGCCGGACGCCACGACCGACCCGCTGTCCGGCCTGATGACCGTGCGGGACCTCAAGCACTACCGCACCATCGACCGGCGCCCGACACACGTCGGCTACCGCGGGTACGACGTGTACGGCATGGCGCCGTCCTCCAGCGGCGGCATCACGGTGGGCGAGTCGCTGAACATCCTGGAGCGGTTCGACCTGTCCGAAATGGATCGCGTGCAGGCGCTGCACCACTACCTGGAGTCGAGCCGGCTCGCGTTCGCCGACCGGGGCCGGTACATCGGCGACTCGGCCTATGTGGACGTTCCGCAGCGGGAGCTGCTGTCCGACCGGTTCGCCGAGCAGCGCGCGTGCGAGATCGACCCGGCCGCCGCCGCGCCCGGCGCG
>NZ_WHTD01000004.1 GCF_009379765.1 Actinophytocola sp.
GAGCACCGCGAGCCCTACCCGGCGGGGCCGACCGACGAACACAACCTGCACCCCGCCTGCCGCAGCCACCACCGCGGCAAGACCTTCGGCGGCTGGAAGATCATCAAACGCGCCGGGATCCTGGAATGGATCTCACCCTGCGGGTTCCACTACCCCCACCACCCCGAGCCCCTCACCCACCCCGAACCAGCACCCCCACCCTTCTGATGGGACTGTCAAACGTTCGGGGACGGTAATTGGAACGGTGTAACTCCTGAGGAGTAGAAGACACCTGTGACTGATGTGACAGCCGGTGGGAAGGCCGCTGCCGCCGAGGGTTCGGTGGATGGGCTGGATGCTGTGGACGAGCAGTTGATCGGGCAGTTGGCGGACCGTGCCCGGTCGGAGGGCCCGCGGCTGACGGGTGAGGGTGAGCCGTTGGCCCGGCTGACCAAACGGGTTGTGGAGTCGGCGTTCGAGGGTGAGATGGACGATCATCTCGGCTACGCCAAGCACGACCCGGCCGGGCGTAACGGCGGAAAACTCGCGTAACGGCAAGCGCGCCAAGACGGTGCTGACCGAGGCTGGTCCCGTGGACATCGCGGTGCCGCGTGATCGGGACGGCAGCTTCGAGCCGCAGCTGGTCGGCAAGCGGCAGCGTCGGTTGACGGGGATGGATGACCTGGTGATCTCGTTGTCGGCCAAGGGACTTACTCACGGGGAGATCGCTGCGCACCTGGCCGAGATCTACGGCGCGGAGGTGTCCAAACAGACCATCTCCACGATCACCGACAGGGTCATCGAGGGGATGGCGCAGATGCGGTAGTGGAAGGTCGCGGGTTCGCTGCGGGCGAGGTCGCCGGTGGAGCAGGGTGTTTGGGCACAGGTGAGTAGGTTGGGCGGCGGTCGACGCCAGTTCCAGCCAGGGTTGTTCTCCGGGTAGCCGCGGTAAAGGACGTTGCACAGGCCGGTGGCTTGCCGCAGCGGATGCGGGCTTCGACGCGAGTGTGGGAGCGGTGGTGGGCTTCGAGGTCGGCGGACCGCCCACCGGTCGTATCGGTGTTGA
Organism: Actinophytocola sp.; assembly: GCF_009379765.1. GTDB lineage: Bacteria > Actinomycetota > Actinomycetes > Mycobacteriales > Pseudonocardiaceae > Actinophytocola. Next base: position 1,046 of record NZ_WHTD01000004.1, read on the forward strand.
GCGCGGTGAACCGATGTCCCACAACCGCGCGATTGCGGGGTAGCGCACCAGGCATCGACGAACGGCTTCCTGGCGGCGTACCGACCGAGGATGTCCCGACGCCCTTCAGTGGTCACGGCGAGGTGACATGGATGGCCGGTTGGCGACCTGTCCGTCGCGGGAAACCTCGTCGCCACAGGCCTCGGCAAGATGCGCGGAGATCTCGATGCCGTCAGATCCAGCGCGGCCAGAGGGCAGCGAGACCGCCTCGTCCACTCCAGACAGTCGCTTCGCCGGCAGAGGTCAGCGGTCGGTGATCGTGCCGGCGGTGACGTGGATGTGCCGGTTCGTGTGGACCGCGTCCAGCATGCGGCGGTCGTGGGTGACCAGCAGCAGGGTGCCGGGGTAGGCGTCGAGCGCGGCCTCCAGCTGCTCGATCGCCGGCAGGTCCAGGTGGTTGGTCGGCTCGTCGAGCACCAGCAGGTTCACCCCGCGGGCCTGCAGCAGCGCCAGCGCGGCCCGGGTGCGTTCGCCGGGGGAGAGGCTGTCGGCGGCACGCAGCACGTGCGCGGCGGTGAGGCCGAACTTCGCCAGCAGGGTACGAACGTCGCTGGGCGCCCAGTCCGGCAGCTGCGCCTCGAACGCGGCGAGCAGCGTCCGGTCGTCGGCGAACAGGGCCCGGGTCTGGTCGACCTCACCGACCCACACGCCCGGCCCGAGCGACGCGTGCCCCGACGCCAGCTCGACCCGGCCGAGCAGCGCCGCGAGCAAGGTCGACTTGCCCGCCCCGTTGGCGCCGGTGATGGCGACCTTGTCCGCCCAGTCGATCTGCAGGTCCACCGGCCCGAGGGTGAACTCACCGCGCCGGACCACCGCGCCGCGCAGCGCCGCCACGACCGCGCCGGCCCGGGGCGCGGCGGCGATCTCCATCCGCAGCTCCCACTCCTTGCGCGGCTCCTCGACCGCGTCGAGCCGCTCGATCAGCCGGTCGGTCTGCCTGGCCTTCGCGGCCTGCTTCTCGGTCGCCTCGACCTTCTTGTTGCGGCCGATCTTGTCGTTGTCGGTGGCCTTGCGCCGCGCGTTGCGCACGCCCTTGTCCATCCACGCGCGCTGCGTCCGCGCCCGCAGCTCCAGCGACGCCCTGGTGTCGGCGTAGTCGTCGTAGCGCTCGCGGGCGTGCCGGCGGGCGACCTCCCGCTCGGCCAGATAGGACTCGTAGCCGCCGCCGAAAGTGTTGACCTGGTGCTGCGCGAGGTCCAGCTCGACCACGGTCGTGACCGTGCGGGCGAGGAACTCGCGATCATGGCTCACCAGCACGGTCGCCGCGCGCAGCCCGGTGACGAACTTCTCCAGCCGGTCGAGGCCGTCGAGGTCGAGGTCGTTCGTCGGCTCGTCGAGCAGGAAGATGTCGTAGCGGGACAGCAGCAGCGACGCGATGCCCGCGCGGGCCGCCTGACCGCCGGACAGCGACGTCATCGCGGCGTCGAGGCCCACGGTGAGCCCGAGGTCGGCCACCACCTCACCGATCCGCTCGTCCAGGTCGGCCCCGCCGAGCGCGAGCCACCGCTCCAACGCCACCGCGTAAGCCTCGTCCGCACCGGCGGCGCCCTCGGTGAGGGCCGCGGTCGCGCTGTCCAGTTCGGACTGCGCGGCGGTGACCCCGGTGCGCCGGCCCAGGAACGCGCGGACGGTCTCACCCGGCCGACGGTCCGGCTCCTGCGGCAGGTAACCCACGTTCGCGGTGGGCGGGCTGAGCCGGACCGAGCCATCCTCGGGCGCGCCGACCCCGCCCAGCACCCGCAGCAGGGTCGACTTCCCGGCCCCGTTGACCCCGACCAGCCCCACGACGTCGCCCGGCGCCACCACCAGGTCCAGACCCGAGAACAGCACCCGGTCCCCGAACCCGGCGGCCAGTCCCTTGGCCACCAAAGTTGCACTCACCAGCACGAAGCGTACTTGCCTACGCCCGCAGCGCGTCCGGCACCGAGGCGAACCGCGGCGACCAGCCCAGCTCCAGCAGGGCAGCCCGGGTAGGCGCTGGTCCGGTGCGGCGGCCACCGCGGCGTGCGGCGTGCCGTGCGCCGTCGCCAGCTCAGCGGCTCGTCGTCGACGACGAGCCGTCGCCGTGGCCGGCCGCGCTCCAACGCGGCCACCGCCGCCGAGCCCGTCGGCAGCACCGGGAGCCGCTTGTGCGACATGCCCGCGAACCTGTCGCTGAACGCCCGCGGACCGGAGAACATCCCGTAGCGCAAGGAGATCGTGTCCAGGCCGTCCTCCCTCGAGTCGGCATTCGATCACGAGGACGGGACGGCACGGTCGAACGTGACGAACCGGGCTAGGCCATGTCTCGCGGATCTTGGATCGTGGTGTTCGCGCCCAGCTGCCCTCTGGCCGCGTTGTCGGAAGGCCCGAATACAACCCGGTATGCGCGGCCTTCCGTCGCCTTGCCAGGAGCCAGCTGGATCACGAATCCCATCGACCAAGATCCACGAGACACGCCCTGATATGTAGGTTGGTTTGTCAAGTGGGCAGGGGGAGGCGGTGTCCGGATTCCGCAGAGGTGGTGGCGAGCGTGTCGGTATCGACGCGTTGTCAGTCTGATATGCGCGGGTTGGTTACCGCAGGACGGACTGTTCGGCTGGTGAGCGGTTCCGCGGTCTAGACATCGAGCGTGCTCCCCCTGGCGGGGGTTGCTCATAGGGCGTTCGCGGGTCGCTCGCAGGCGCTGCCGTCACCACCTGTGCTCATCCGGGCGTCGCCTGCCCCCGGTTCCTCCGTCCTGGCGGTCGCTTCCCGGCGCGTGGGAGGTGTCACCATGCAGCGCCCGCAGCGCAGCGAGGACGAACGATGTTGACACCGACAAGCGGCGAGAAACGATCAACGACGGAGGCGAGAAGGGGATCGCCGCAGTCAGTCGAGGACGGCCAACGACCAGCACCAGCCGGCGAGCTCGCGGGCGATCGCGGTGGTGGCGACCACCGGCCGCTTGCGGCGGGCGTCGAAGCCGACCCACCGGGCGTGTAGGCGCCGGTTCGCCCGCTGCCCGCGATCACGCGCGGCGGGCCCGGCCCGGTCCTGTCGGCGCCGCAGGTCCACCCCGATGCGATAGGGCTTGCGGTGATGCCAGGCCGCTTCGATCAGCAGCCGGCGGGCGTGCCCGTTGCCGGTCTTGGTGATCGAGCCTGGTGACCGGGAGCCGCCCGAGGAGGACTCGGTGGGCACCAGCCCGAGATAGGCGCCGATCGAGCGGCCCTCAAGACGGTGCCAGTCCCCGATCTCGACCGCGAGCCCGAACGCGGTCAGCGTCGAGACCCCCCGTAGGCACCCCAGCCGGATCACCACCGGGGTGAACTCGCTGGCCGCAGCCAGCTCGATGATCGCGGCATCCAGCCGGTCCCGGCGGGCCACCGTGGCCAGCAGCGTGTCGTAAGCGATGTCAAACGCCAACCCCAGACCGGGCAGGCCGAACACCGGGTACCGGCGCTGCGCGCGCAACCACAGATCATGAGAACCAGTCCAGGGCTTACCGCCGTAGTAGACGATCCCCTGACGCAGCAACAACTTCGACAGCCGGTGCCGCGCCGACATCAGATCCCCGCGGACATCCTCACGGGCCCGCACCAGATCCCGCGCCGCTTCCTGCTCCACGCTCGGCACCGCAACCGCAACGATCTCCCCCACATGCTGCACTACCGGGCCAGATGCCGGGCGTCACGCACATCGGTCTTGATCCGATCCCCGGACGGACGCTGCAACCTCGACGGCGCCGCGACCCAACACTCGATCCCTCGCCCGGTCAAACGCCGAGCAAGACCGAACCCCGTCGACCCAGCCTCATACGTCACCGCGACCGGGCCCGGCAACGACCTGACCCACGACTCAACACCGTCATAATCAGGGGTCAACCGGCGCTCGAACAACTCCCCGGTCCGCCCATCCAAACCACCCGCCACCACCGACCGTGCGTGCACATCCAGACCAACACTCGTACCATTCCCACTCACTGGGGCCTCCCACACCTGTGGCTCTACCAACCAGGACCCACTCCTGCCGACAACCCACGATCACCTGCGGCGAGGCCCCAGCCCGGACCTCCATACCGTCTAGTCGGTCGGCCGTTCGCGGAGGAAGGCCAGCACGGCGGCGACCCGGCGGTGGACCGGCTCGTCGGCCAGGCCGAGCTTGCCGAAGATCGAGTTCACGTGCTTCTCGACCGTCGAGGCGGACAGGTGCAGGGTCTGCTCGACGCCCGCGTTCGTCCTGCCCTGGGCCATCTCGCGCAGCACGTCCAGCTCTCGCGCGGTGAGCACGGACAGCGGCGAGCTCGCGGTCCGCGCCCGCCGCGCCACCAGGGCGTCGACGACGGTCGGGTCGATCACCGACCCGCCGCGGGCCACCTCGCGGAGCGTGCGGATCAGGTCCTCCAGGTCGCCGAGCCGGTCCTTGAGCAGGAGCACGAGGACATGGCGATGATGTCGGTGTTCCGCACGGCGTGACTCAGGCGGCCCGCCGGGATCCGGGGTGGGACTCGGCGCGGGCCTTGACGGCGGCGAGGGTGTGCTCGATCGACCGGGCGTTGAAGCCCGGCCGGTCGGTGCGGCCCGTCGTCCGCGGGCCGAGGAAGCGGCGGATGAGGTAGTTCGCCACGCGGTACCAGTGCTCGGTGAGCCGGCAGCCGGTCTCGGTGGGGGTGATCTCGTAGGACCAGCGCGACACCCGGGCGCCGAAGGGGGTGCGGACATCGAAGGTGAAGCGGCGGCCGGGCACGCAGGCGACGACCCGCACCTTGGTCCACCACTGCCGGTGGCCGTTGCGGTTCACGCCGCGGAACTCCGCGCCCAGCGCCGGGCCGGTGGCTCCGCCCACCCAACGACCGCCGACGTTCTCCGGGCTGAACTCGCCCATGCGGGGGAGATCGGTGACCATCGACCACACCGTGTCGGGGTCGGCGGTCACCTCGACGCTACGCGAGATCGTCGGCTCCATACGGAAAACGTAACCACGGCCGGTGGGCCCGGGCAACACGGCGACGGGCAACTGCGCACGTCGGAAGACATCTAAGGTGTACGCGTGGCCCAACCCGAGGTTCCGCCGGAGATCCTCGGCCCGCTGCGGGCGGTGTGCCTCGCGCTGCCGGACGTCTACGAGGAGACGGCGTGGGTCGGCAAGCGCTGGTGTGTCCGCAGGCGCACGTTCGTCCACGTGCTCCAGGTCGACCGGGAGTGGCCGCCGGCCTACGCCAAGGCCGCGGGCACCACCGGGCCGGTGTTCGTGCTGACCTTCCGGTCGTCCGGCCAGGAGCTCGAGACGCTGCGGGTCATGGGCCCGCCGTTCTTCAAGCCCGGCTGGGGCGACAACGTCGTCGGCATGATGCTCACCGGCCGCGTCGACTGGGCCGAGGTCGGCGAGCTGGTCACCGAGAGCTACTGCGTGCTGGCGCCCAAGAAGCTCGTCGCGCTCGTGCCGCGCCCGGAGGTCGGGTGAAGGGCGAGCACGGTGGGGATGTCCCTACCCCGCGGCGCGCAGGACGAGGAGCGTGATCTCGCTCGGGGCGAAGATCCGCAGCGGCGGACCCCAGAAACCGGCGCCGCGGGTGGTGTACAGCTGGGTCCGCTCACCGTGCCGGGACAGGCCGTGCACAGTCGGCTGGTCGACCCGCACGAGGTAGTGGAACGGCCAGATCTGGCCTCCGTGGGTGTGGCCGGAGACCTGGAGGTCGACGCCCGCGGCCGCGGCGTGGCGGACCTGCCGGGGTTGGTGGGCGAGCAGCAGCACCGGCAGCTCCGGGGCGGCTCCGGCCAGCGCCGACTCCAGGTTCGCGCCGTGGCCGGGCAGCCCGGAGGCCCGCGCGGTGGCGTCGTCGACGCCCGCGAGCACCAGCCGGGCGCCGCCCCGCGAGACCACGACGTGCCGGTTGTGCAGCGACTCCCAGCCGAGCGAGGTCATGTGGTCGAGCCAGGCCTGCGCCTCGCCGAAGTACTCGTGGTTGCCGGTGACGTACACCCGGGCCAGCCGGGCCCGGACGTCGCCCAGCGGTGCGGCCTGGGTGCGGCGGGCGTCGACCGTGCCGTCGGCGATGTCGCCCGCGTGGCAGACGATGTCGGGCTCGAGTGCGTTGACCGCGGCCGTCGTCCGCCGCGACCACCGGGTCCGGTCGATCGGGCCGTAGTGGGTGTCGGCCAGCAGGACCACCCGGACCCCGTCCAGGCCGGCACCCAGCCGCGGGATCACCACGTCGACCCGCCGGACCCGCGGCACCCGCATCGCCTCGACGTTGCCCCAGACGACGAGCGCGACCACCACGGCGACCACGAGCCCGGCGACGAGCCGGGACCGCAGTGGGTCGGCCACCCAGAGCAGCGCGAGCCGGGCGAGGGTGCCCAGCACCGTCCAGGTGAACAGCACCCACGCCACCCCGAGCACGGTGTCGCCGATCCGCGCCGCCCGGTCCCGGCCGCGCCCGTGGCCGAGGATCATCAGCCACGGCAAGGAGATCGCCGCGCCCGCGAGCACGACCGTGCCCGCGACGAACACCGGCACCGGCCACTGTGGACCGGCGAGCACCAGCAGCCACCACGGCACGCCGAACAGCAGCGCCACGACCGCCAGCACGATCACCAGGAACACCCGTCGGTTGCGCGGCCGGGCGACCCGCTCCTCGGCCTGGGTCATCCCGCCCGGACCAGGAACCAGGGCAGGCCCGCGCAGTCGGACCAGTCGTCGCCGGGCAGCTCCCGCCGGTCGCCGTGGCCGGGCCGGACCATCGAGCCCACGATCGTGGCCGGCGTGTTCGACGCGATCACCCGGCCGGTCGAGTTCACCAGCAGCGTCGCGGGTCCCTCGGTGTTGAGCATCGGCAGCATCGCGCGCTCGAAGTCGTTGGCCCGGATGTCGGCCGCGGCCACGCCGAAGAAGCCGGCATCGGAGGTGATCGGCGCGGCGAAGGTCAGGATGTACTCGTCGGTGCCCGCGTAGTCGACGTACGGGCCCACCACGACCCGCCGCCCGGTCCGGTACGGCACGTCGAACCACGGCGCCAGCGGGTACTCGTAGCTGCCGACGTTGCCCGGGTCGAGGTCGACCGCGAGGGGCCGCGGCACGCCGTCGGACTGCGAGCGCCGCCACCACTCGAGCCAACGCGGCTGGTCGGCGAGCGTGCCGGGCGCGGCGATCACCCCGGTGCCGGCGAGCCGGTCGTGCGCCGACAGGTGCTCCAGCACGGTCGGGCGGATGGTCTCCAGGTCCGTCGTGGTCGGCGCGCGGCCCTCGGCCACGGCCCGGCGGTGCACGTCGACGGCGAGCGAGCGCAGCGTGTCGATGCCGGTGAAGGTGTCCCGGAGCACGGCCTCCACCGTGGCGGCGGCCTCACCGGCGTACGCACTCACGGCAGCTCCACGGTCGGCGGCTCCACGACTGGTGTCGCTGCCCACTTTAGGGCTCATGCCGGCTGAGCTGTAGATGGAACTCGATCAACCGGGTGACGGCCAGCTCGACGTGCTCCTCGGTGAGCCGGCGGGCCCGGTCGCCGTCGCCGGCCGCGATCGCGGCCAGCGCCGCGCGGTGCTGCCGCACCCGCTCGTCCCGCTCGATGGCCTCGCCGAACGGGATCCACAGCAGCTCGCCGATCTCGCCCTGCAGGTCGATCTCCTGCCTGGTCAGCCGGGTCGACTGCGCGGCCGCGGCGATCTCGATGTGGAACCGGCCGTCGGCCCGTCTTCGCTCGCCGACCGTCTCGGCCGCGGCGAGCTGCTCGACGAGCTCGCCCAGCCGCTCGATCTGGTCCGCCGACGCCCGCACCGCGGCAAGCCGCGCCGCGGTCGCGGTCACCGCGAGGAGGTGGTCGCCGATCTCCCGCAGCTCGTGCACGCCGGTCTCGCGTAGGACCGTCCGCAGCCGCTCGACCGAGGCGTCCACCGGCGCGCGCACGAACGACCCGCCGCCCCGGCCGCGCCGCGTCTCGACCAGGCCGCGCTGGCGGAGCAGGGCGAGCGCCTCGCGCAGGGTCACCGTCGACACGTTCAGCGCCGCGGCCAGCTCCAGCTCGCTGGGCAGCTGCTCGCCGTCGGCGATCAGGCCGAGCCCGATGGCCTCGCTGATGCGCAGGGCGACGACCTCGACCCGGCCGCCGTCGCGCAGCGGCGCGAAGACGACATGCCGGGCGGAGCCCGATACCGCCGAGCCGGGAGCACGGGCCTCGGTCACTGTCGATCTCCTCCCCCGAGCGGTGGCGTCGAGCCTAACGAGGTGCCGCCCGGCCTCGAGATGACCAGCCTGGCCCCCGACGCGACCGGCGTGACCGGCACGCTCTCCGGCGACGTCGCCGCACTGTCCACTGTGGCCGTCGACCAGGTCGTGTGCACCGTGGCCGGCGCGGGCCCGCGCACCAGCCCCGATCCCGCCACCGTGACCCTGGTGGATCGCGGGGAGAACCGGGGCCTGGTGCGGACCTGCCCGCTGTCCGGCTGACTCTCAACCGGGGACGTCACGTACCGGCACGCCGCCGCGCTGGTTGCCCAGCTCGACGAGCCGGGGCGCCGACCACGCCGACGCGTCCAGCGCGACCACCGCCAGGGCGAGCGTGTTCCGGCCGTGCGCGCGCAGCACGCCCGCCGGCAGCACGAACTCCCGCTGCGGGCCGAGGTCACCGGTGTACCGGCCGACGTTCCACCCGTTGAGGTAGACCTGCACCCGGTACGGCCCGGTGCCGTCGAAGCGCAGGCCGACCGGGACGTCCTGGCCGCGCGGCAGGTCCAGCCGGAACTCCGTGCGGTACCAGGAAACCCCGGGCACCGGCGGTCGCGGAGCCGACCACCTGCCAGGCGCGCCAGGCAGGTGCCAGCCGGCCCGCTCGCCGTACAGGCCGCCGGTGTTGAGCGGGCCGCGGACCGGGTCGGTGCGGTCCCGGTGGGCCCCCTGCACCCGCCACGTGATCGGGTTGGCCGTGCCGGCCAGCGACGCGCCGACCAGGCCGCGTGGTTGCTTGAACCGGTTGTCGTCGGCGGTCCAGTCGTCGTTGTGGCCCAGGTTCTCCACCAGCACCGACACCACCGCCCGCGAACCGGGCGCCAGCGGTGGGAACGCGAACGAGCCGGGCCCGGGGTCGAGGTTCACCGGCGCGTCCGAGTCGGCCTGGGTGCCACCCCGGGCCCAGCCGAGGTACCGCCCGTTCAGCCACACCTGGTAGACGCCGTTCTTGCCGGTGATCGCGTTCAGGTCGACCGCCGTCTCGGCGCCGGTGGCGGTGAACGAGCCGCGGTACCAGACGTGCCCGGTGTCGAACCCGTAGTCGCCGGCGAACAGCACCGGCAGCGTCCTCGGCGGGAACGGGCTCACCGACGTGCGGTGGCCGGCCACCGTCCACCGCGAGTCGTCGAAGTCCACCCGGGACTCCGGCGCCCCGGCCCGGTACCGCCAGTCCCTCAACGCGGGCAGCCGCACCGGGTCGGGCCCACGCACCCGACCCACGAGCGACCCGCTGGCGGACTCCCGCACGGACACGGGAGAAGCGTCGACCACCAGCCGGCGCGCCGGCGCGAAGACCTCCACGTCGCCGGCCGCCGCGGTGTCCGCACGCAGGTACAGCGTGCGGCCCGACACGTGGGCGGAACGGGCGAGCGACGTCCCGCGCACCAGCACCGGCCCGGCATCGGTGTCCAGCCGCCAGAACTCCGCCGCCGTCTCGTCGGTGCCTAGCAGGAGCAGCAGCGGCGGGCGCCCACCACCGGTGACGAGCACCCGCGCCAGGCCGGCATGGGTGTAGTCCAGCCGCAGGTCACCGCCGGTGAACGAGGACCGAACCGACCCGGACAGCACCCGCACCGACGGCCGCGCGGCGTACCGCAGCACCGTCGAGGCGGTCTCGCCCGCCCGGCCGTACAGCAGCGCCACGTCCCGGCCGCCGATCCGCTCGTGCGTCATGATCTCCGAGCTCGACCACACCAGCCGCTGCCCGCCGAGGTCGTAGCCCGCCACGAGGATCTTGGCGTCCCGCCCGGTCACCCGTACCGGTACCGCGTACCGTCCGTCCGGAGTGGACCAGTCCAGAGTGGACGTCTCGTCGGTCGACGAGGCGCGGTCCGCGTGCCGGACGAGCACGAACTGCGTCCCGGTGTCCGGGTTCGCCCGCGCCAGGGTCGCCACCGCCGGGTTCGCCGAGCCAGGCGCGGCCGCCGGATCGGTCTCCGCCAGCGGCGTGACCGCGCGCACGAAGTACCCCTGCCGCTTGAACTCCGCGTACTTCTCCGTCAGCCCGCGCGACTCGGTGATCGCCGCGCCGTAGTCGTATGAGGTGTACACGTCGTTGGGCTGCCCGAGCCAGCCCCAGTTGGTGCCGCCGAAGGCCATGTAGTAGCCGAACATCGTGGCCCCGCTGGCGATCAGGTTCGACTTGTAGAAGTACTTCATGTAGTCGACGCCCGTGAGCGAGCGGCAGGCGTCGTACCCGGCGCGGTTGAGGTCGATCGCGCCGGCCTGGTACTCCGCCGCGTACACCGGCGCGTCGTCGGTCAGCCGCTCGGTCACGCCCTCGCCCCACGGGCCCCAGAGGTCCGGGGTCTGGCACTCGAACGACTGCGGGTAGTCGTCCACGCCCGGAACCTGCACCGCGCCCTGCCCGGCCGCCCACGTCGGCGGCCAGGACGCGTCGCAGCACTGGTTGTGCGTGATCGGCACGTCGATGCCGGCCGCCCGCGCGGTGTCCTGCAGGTCCTGCATGTACGCGGCGTCGGTGCCGGCCGCGTACTCGTTCTCCACGTTGTACGCGATCACCGAGCCGCCGCGGGTCACCTGGTGCCGCGCGATGATCGGGTTGATGTGCCCGAGCCACTCCCGGTACGCCTCGGTGTATCCGGGGTCGCTCGACCGGGCCCGACCCGGCACCTGCTTGAGCCACGCCGGGAAGCCGCCGCCGCTGGTCTCGGCGTTGATGTAGGGCCCGGGTCGGGCCACGACATACAGGCCGAGCTCCTCGGCGAGGTCGAGCAGCCGGTCGACGTCCCGCACGCCGGTGAAGTCGTACACACCGGGCGCGGGGGAGTGGTAGGCCCAGCTGAAGTACAGCGAGACCCCGGTGAAGCCGGCGGCCTTGATCTTCTCCAGCACGTCCCGCCACAGGTCCGGGCTCGGCAGCCGGAAGTAGTGGAACTCCCCGCTCCACAGGAAAACCCGCTCGCCGTCCACGGTCAGCGAGTACCGGTCGTAGCCGACCACGTGGGCCGGCCGGGCCGGCGGTGCGAGGGCCGCGACAGCCGTGCCCGCCGGCGCCGCCAGCAGCGCCGTCAGGACCGCGGCCACCAGCCCGACGACGGGCCGCCTCATCGCAGCGAGAACGCGTCGACGCGCAGGTCACCGGTGAACACGAGGTACACGTCGTGCCGCCCGTCGGCGCCGCGCAGCCGGGCCGACGTCGAGACGTACGCGTACTTGTCCCCCGTGGACGCGACGGTCGCGGCGCCGGCCAGCGGCCCGGTCGGGCTGTCCAGCCGGACCTCGATCGTGCCCGGACCACCGGCGACGCGTGCGGTGAACGCCCGCGCGTGCCGCAGGTCCGCGTCCTTGAAGGAGACCCAGTCGCCGGTGGACGCGCCGACCGCGTCGCCGCGCTCCTTCGACGTGTCGACGAGATCCACCCCGGCATAGTCGTCGAAGTCGATCGCCCGGGTGGTCCGCGTAAGGTCCCGGGGCGGGATCGTCTCGCCCTTGGTCCGCACCGACGCCCGCTGCCGGATGTCGGTCGACGAGGCACCCACCAGCACGTCGTGCACCGCGGCCTCGACGACCCAGCGGCCGCGGGTGACGTCCCAATGCCCGAGCTCGGCGGCGGGCACCGACAGGCGGACGGTCTTCGTCTGGCCGGCTCGCAGGTGCACCCGGTCGAACGTCCGCAGCGTCAGGTTCGGTTGCAGGTCGCGCGACTCCCGCTGGTGAGTGTAGAGCTGTACGACCTCGTCGCCGGCCACCCGGCTCGTGTTGGTCACGTCGACCCGGACCTCGACCGTCCCGTTCGGACGGACCGAGGAGTCGAGCCGCGGCTTGCCGTAGCGGAAGTCGCTGTAGGACAGCCCGTGCCCGAACGCATAGAGCGGGTCGCCGTCGAAGTACTGGTAGGTGCGGCCGGCCTTGATGATGTCGTAGTCGAGGATGTCCGGCAGGTCGGCGTCGGACCGGTACCAGGTCTGGGTGAGCCGCCCGGCCGGGTTGACGTCGCCGAACAGCACGTCTGCCACCGCGTTGCCGGTCTCCTGCCCGGCATGCGTGGTCCACAGGATCGCCGGCACGTTGTCCTGCTCCCAGGTGAGCGTGGTCGGGTAGCTGTTCTCCACCACCACGATCGTGTTCGGGTTCGCCGCGTGCACGGCCTTGATGAGCGCGGACTGGCTCTCGGCGAGCGCCATCGTGGTCCGGTCGTGGTCCTCGCGCCCGTTGATGAACGGCATGCTGCCGACCACCACGACCGCGGCGTCGGCCGCGGTGGCAGCCGCCACCGCGCTGTCGATCCCGCTCGACACCGTCTCCTTGGCGAAGTGCGCCGCGCCGGCCGCGTCGGGGGAGCCCAGCAGGAGCGTGCCGTCCGCGCCGACGGTGAGGTAGTTGTTCGGTCCCTCCCAGTCGTTGACCGTCTCGTACCCGACGTACTTGATCACGAACGTGCCGTCGCCGGCGTCCTCGAGCGCGAACTGCTGGTGCACGAACCAGTCCCGCGGCTGCGGCGCCCGGTTCACGAACGGGCTGGTGGCCCCGAAGTCGGCGCGCTCGACGTACTTGCCGTTGGCCACGCTGCGCAGGGTCAGCACGCCCTGGCCCCAGTCGAACACGTCGAACTGCGCGGTCGCGCCCGCGTCGGCGCCGGTCGCGGCCAGCGGCGCGCCGTCCGAACCGGACCCCGCGGTGACGAAGCCGCCGGTGTCGACCGACCGCAGCGCGATCCGGTCGACGGACTCGTCGCCGGTGACCGTCCCACCGGAACCGAGCCGCGCGGTGATGCCGGCGCGCGGGGTGACCCGGTAGGGCATCGCGCCGGAGTACCAGTCGGTGTAGAGCGTGTCGGCGAGCGGGCCGACCACCGCGACATCGCGGGAGTCGGCCAGCGGCAGCGCGTGGTCCGCGTTCTTCAGCAGCACCATCGCCTCGCCCGCGGTCTTCCGCGCGAGCGCCCGGCTCGCCGGCGTGTCGACCGCGTCCATCGTGATCCTGCCGTACGGGCCGCCGTTCGGGTCGAACTCGCCCAGCCGGAACCGGATGTTCAGGATGTGCCCGACCGCGGTGTCCACATCGGACTCGGCCAGCAGGCCGTCGGCCAGCGCGGTGTCGATCGCGTCGGTGGTCGGCCCGGCATTGGTGCTGTCGACGGTGAAGCTGTCCACACCCGCCTTCAGCGTGGCCGCGTCCGCCTCGGCCAGCGTCGAGTAGTAGGCCTGGGATCCGACGAGGTTGTTGGGGTTGCCGGCGTCGGTCACGTTCAGCAGCGCCTGGTCGGTCCACGTCCGGACCACGTCGTTGTAGTCCGGGTGTACGGTCATCGGCCTGCCGTTGGCCAGGTTGTACGCCGCCATCACGCCGGTCGCCGCGTCGTTCGCGATCGCCGGCTTGAAGGCGAGCTCGTCGTACTCGTGCTTCACCCGCGGCCGAAGGTTCGACGACGTGCGGTCGCGGCGGACCTCGTTGTTGTTGGCCAGGTAGTGCTTGAGCGTCGGCGCGGTCTTGAGATGGTACGGGTGGTCCCCGCGCATGCCGCCCGCGTACGCCGTGGAAAGCACCCCGGTCAGGTGCGGGTCCTCGGAGTAGCCCTCCTCGTTGCGGCCCCAGCGCGGGTCGCGCAGGAGGTTCACCACCGGCGCCCAGGCGTTGAGTCCCCAGACCACGGGGTTCTCCGAGTGGTAGCCGCGAAGCTCGCCGACGACCACCGAGCCGACCTTCTTGATCAGCTCCGGGTCCCAGGTCGAGCCGAGCCCGACCGCCTGGGGGAACACCGTGGCGGTCGCGGTTCGGACCGCGCCGGGGTCGGGGGTCGAGGTGATGTCGGTGGACCAGCCGAGGCCGTGCAACGCCTCGGTGCCGGTCTTGAACAGTGCGATGCCGAGCCGCGGAACGGCCGGCTGGTACTGGTGCAGCCACGAGATCTTCTCGTCCAGGGTCAGCCGGCCGAGCAAGTCGTCGATGCGTGCCTTCAACGGCAGGCGGGGATCACGGAACGGGTACGCGGGTCTCGCGGCAGCGGCGGCCTCGACCGGTGCGACGCCGGCTGCGGCCAGCACGCCGGACACGGCTAAGAACGTGCGTCTTCTGATCCTCATGAGCACTCCAGTGTGCTGTCAGATGTGGACGGTGAGGGTCGATCCGGTGGCGTCGACGGGGTCGGCGCCGTTCAGCTGAACCCGCCAGCGCGCGGGCGGGACGTCGACCTCGACCACGACGGTGTCGCCGCGCCGGGTCGTGGTGAAGGTGCAGGCGACGTCGCCGGACACCGTGGGAATCGGGGTGGTGACCGTGGCTCCGTCGGCCAGGTCGTAGGCGCGCAGCGTGACGCCGTCGGAGTAGTCGTACTCGGGCCGGTCGTCGACCGCGCCGACGGGGACCACCGCGCCGGGCCGCACCAGCAGCGGCACGCTGTCGAACCCGTGCCGCTCACGGACCCAGGTAGGCCCGGAGATCCGTTGCCCGGTCAGGAAGTGCGTCCACTCGCCGGCCGGTACGTAGTAGTCGACCGTGCCGTCCGCGGCGAACACCGGCGCCACGAGCAGGTCGTCGCCGAGCAGGTACTGGCGGTCGAGGTGGGTGCACGCAGGGTCGTCCGGGAACTCGACGACCATGGCGCGCATCATCGGCACGCCGTCGAGGTGCGCCACCCGGGCCGCCTGGTACAGGTACGGCATCAGCGACGCCTTGAGCTTGGTGAACAGCCGCAGGACCTCGACCGCCTCCTCGTCGAACAGCCACGGCACCCGGTAGGAGTAGTTGCCGTGCAGCCGGCTGTGCGAGGACAGCAGTCCGAACGGGATCCACCGCTTGAACAGCCAGGTCTGCGGGGTGCCCTCGAACCCGCCGATGTCGTGGCTCCAGAACCCGAAGCCGGACATCGTGAGAGACAGGCCGCCGCGCAGCGACTCCGCCATCGACTGCGGGGTCGACAGGCTGTCCCCGCCCCAGTGCACCGGGAACTGTTGCGTGCCAACGGTTGCCGTCCTGGCGAACACCACGGCGTCGCGCTCGCCCCGCCGCTTGCGCAGCAGGTCGAACACCGTCTTGTTGTAGAGGTAGGCGTAGTAGTTGTGCATCAGCTCGGGGTCCGAGCCGTCGTAGTACACGACGTCGGTGGGGATCCGCTCGCCGAAGTCGGACTTGAAGCAGTCCACGCCCATGTCGAGCAGCGCGTCCAGCTTCGACGCGTACCACTCCCGCGCCTCCGGGTTGGTGAAGTCCACCACCGCGAGGCCCGGCTGCCAGAGGTCCCACTGCCACACGTCGCCGTTCGGCCGCTCGAGCAGGTACCCGCGGGCCATGCCCTCCTCGAACAGCGCGGACCGCTGCGCGATGTACGGGTTGACCCACACGCACACCCGCAGCCCGCGGGCCTTGAGCCGGGTGAGCATCCCGCGCGGGTCCGGGAAGGTCCGGCTGTCCCACTGGAAGTCGCACCAGCTGATCTCCCGCATCCAGAAGCAGTCGAAGTGGAACACCGACAGCGGCAGGTCGCGCTCGGCCATGCCCTCGATGAAGCCGGTGACGGTCTCCTCGTCGTAGGAGGTGTTGAACGACGTCGACAGCCACAGCCCGAACGACCACGCCGGCGGCAGCGCGGGCCGGCCGGTCAGCGCCGTGTACCTCGCGAGGATCTCCTTGGGGGAGGGGCCGTGGATCACGAAGTACTGCATCGACTGCGCGCCGACGCTGAACTGCACGCGGGAGACGTCCTCGGAGCCGATCTCGAACGACACCGGCCCGGGATGGTTGACGAGCACCCCGTAGCCGGCGTTGGTGAGGAAGAACGGGATGTTCTTGTACGCCTGCTCGCTGCTGGTGCCGCCGTCGGCGTTCCAGATGTCGACGACCTGGCCGTTCTTGACCAGCGGGCCGAACCGCTCGCCGAGCCCGTACACCGCGTCGCCCACGCCGAGGCCGAGCCGCTCGCGCAGGTGGTGCTCGCCCTCGGCGGTGGTCATGATCGCCATGTCCTCGGCGCCGCTCGTGGTGAGCACCTTCCCGCCCGCGACGAACTCGAACCCCCACGGTTCGGCGAGGTTGGCCCGCACGGAGAGCCCGCCCGAGGTCAGCTCGGCGGTGGTGTCGCCCACCGACACCGTGGCGCCGGCCCGGCCGTCCGGGAACAGCTCGAACCGGGGCGAGTTCGCCGCGGAGCCCGCGTGATGGGTGAGCCGCACCCCGATCACGTCCGGCATCGGGGCCGTGACGTCGATCGTGAGCACCGCGCCACTCTGCAGGTCCTGGCGGTGGCGCACCGGGTACGTGGGCGCGATGACTCGCAGACCCTCGGGGGTCGGCGAGGCGTCGAGCACCTCGACGGGATACGCCGCGGTGACGCCCTTGCGCATCATCCAGTGGCCGTCGGTGAACTTCATTTGATCGCTCCCACCGCGATTCCCCGGGTCAGTGTCCGTTGGAAGATCAGGAAGAACACCACCGCCGGCAGAATGCCCAGCAGCGCCGACGCGCTCTGCGCGGTGGCGTCCATCAGCCGTTGGCCCTGCAGCACACCGAGCGCGACCGGGACGGTCTGGTTGTCGTTGGAGACCAGCATGATCATCGGGATGAAGAACTCGTTCCATGTCCAGATGAAGAAGAAGACCAGCAGCACCGACAGGGTCGGCCAGCTGATCGGCACGACCACCCGCCACAGGATCTGCCACTTGCTCGCCCCGTCGATCCGGGCCGCCTCGATGATCTCGCGCGGGAACGTGGCGAGGACCGAGGAGAGCAGGTAGGTGCCGAACGCGCTCTGGACCGCGGTGAAGATGATGATCACCGCAAGCCGGGTGTCGTAGAGATCCACCTCCTTGGCCAGGTAGTACAGCGGGTAGACGAGCGCCTCCTGCGGCATCAGGTTGGCCAGCAGGAAGATCGCGACTATCCACAGGCGACCCTTGATCCGGCCGATGCCGAGCGCGTACGCGGTGACGACGGAGACGAGCACCGCCAGGACGGCGACCGAGCCGGCGATGACCGTGCTGTTCATCAGCTTGAGGCCGAAGTCGACCCGGTCCCAGAAGTCGGCGATCCCGTTGAGGTAGATGCCTTCCGGCAGGCCGAGCGGGCCGTTCGCGGTGTAGTCGCCGGGCGACTTCACCGCGTTGAGCAGCACCAGCAGGAAGGGGAACAGCGTCAGCGCCGCGAGCACGGCCAGCACGCCGAGCACGGCGCCCTGGCCGGGGCGGCGGACGGTTCTGGTCGTCATGACCGCTCCTTCCCGCTCTGCGCGCGCAGGAACAGGAACGTGAGGCCGACGATGATCAGGGTGAGCAGCGTCGCGATCGCCGCGCCGTAGCCGACGTCGGCCTTCTCGAAGAAGTTCTGGAACGAGAAGTACGCCGGCGTGTTGGTCGAGCCGCCCGGCCCGCCGCGGGTGAGCACGAAGATCTTGTCGAACGACTTCAGCGCCGCGATCGTGCAGGTCAGCAACACCACGAAGATCTCCGGCCGGATCTGCGGCACGGTCACCGACCACAGCCGCTGCCACCAGGACGCGCCGTCGATCTCGGCCGCCTCGTACAGCTCCGGATCGACCCGCTGCAGGCCGGCCATGAAGATCACCAGCGGGTAGCCGATCTGGATCCACACGAGCACCGCCATCACCGACAGCAGCGCGGTCTTCTCGTCGCCCAGCCAGTTCTGCGTCCACGAGTCGAGCCCGACGAACCGAAGCAGCGCGTTGGCCGAGCCGTACTCCGGGTGCAGGATCCAGCCCCACACCACGCCGGCGACCACCGCGGGCAACACCTGCGGCAGGTAGAACGACGCGCGCAGCACGCTGGTGGTGCGCTCGCCGAACCGCTTCGCGACCACGTCGAACAACGCGGTCGCGAGCAGCAGGCCGACGAACGTCGGGATGACCGCCATGGCCACGATCAGCGCGAGGTTGTTCCGGAACGAGACCCAGAACGTCGTGTCGGTGAACAGCTTCCGGTACTGGTCGAAGCCCACCCAGTCCGGGCTGCCGACGCCCTGCCAGCGGGTGAAGCTGATCCCGACGTTCATCGCCAGCGGTACCGCGATGACCGCGGCGAACAGCAGCACGCCGGGGAGCAGGTA
Source organism: Actinophytocola sp. (assembly GCF_009379765.1). Taxonomy (GTDB): domain Bacteria; phylum Actinomycetota; class Actinomycetes; order Mycobacteriales; family Pseudonocardiaceae; genus Actinophytocola. Next base: position 19,286 of record NZ_WHTD01000004.1, read on the forward strand.
GGGGAGGTAGCCACCACCCCGCCGGGCCGGCCGCTCGGGTGTGCGGCTCGGCGCCGGCGTGCTGGGTGGGGCGTGCGTGCGGAGGGCCACGTCAGCCGCCTGTCATTCGCCGATGTTCGCGAGGTTCTCCTCGTACGGCCCGGCGAGCTCGTCGAGGGCCTCGTCGGGGGAGGCGGTGCCGTTGATCAGCTTCTGCGCCGCGGACACCATGACGTCGTAGTAGCCGGGTGCCGGCCAGTCCGGGTAGAAGGCGAGGCCGTCCCGGTCGACGAGCGTCTGGTAGTTCTCGATCAGCACCTTGCTCTTCGGGTCGGTGATCGCCGCGGGGTCGGCCGCGACCGGGATGCCGCCGGAGTTGCCGAGAAGCTCCTGGTTGGCCTTCTCCATGGTGATGTCGATGAAGTCGTAGGCGAGCTCCTTGTTCGGCGAGTTCTGCGGGACGACCCAGAGGTTGCCGCTCGAGCCGAGCGCGAGGTCGCTGTCCGGCCACAGGATCGAGTCCCACTCGAAGTCCTTGACCGACGACTGCACCCGCCCGTACCACCAGCTGCCGGACACCATGATCGGGAACTTGCCGGCCATGAACGCGGTCCCCATGCCCTCCGCGTCGATGCCGGCCGAGTCCTTGCCGATGTAGCCCTTCTTCACCCAGTCCGCGAACGTCTCCGCACCGTAGGTCCACGCGTCGTCGTGGAAGTCGACGTCGCCGGTGTAGGTCTGGAAGTCGTTCACCCAGTCGCTGTCCGCCTTGGACAGCGCGAGCTGGTAGAGCAACTGCTGCGCGGGATACTCCTTGCCACCGACGGAAAGCGGCGTCACGCCTGCCTTGACGAACGTGTCCATCGCGGCGGTGAGGTCGTCGAACGTCGTCGGCACCTCGACGCCGTGCTTCGCGAACAGGTCCTTGTTGTAGTAGACCATCGTGTACTCGGCGTAGTTCGGGACGCCGAACCACTTGTCGCCGCCCATCACGCCGCGCTCGTCGTACTTGCACGTGGTCTGCAGGCTGGGTGTGAGCAGCTTGTCCCAGCCGCGCTCGGTCACCTCGGCGCTCATGTCGGTGAGCAGGCCCTGCTTGGACAGCAGGCCGGCGGTGGCGTTGCCCTTGTTGTACTCCATGAGGTCCGGGGCCTCGTCGGAGTTGAGCACCATCTGGGCGCTCTTCTGGATCTGCTCGAAGCCCTTCGCCTCGAACGTCACCGTGACGCCCTCGTGGGTGCGCTCGAACTCCTTGATGGCCTCGGCCCAGGCGACCCCCATCGCGCTGTCCGGGCCCTCGTAGTGCCAGAGGGTGAGCTCGTTGCCGGCCTCGCCCGAGTCGTCGCCGCACGCGGCGAGGACGGTCGCGGTCATGGCGAGCGCCGCCACGAGCCCGATGCGCTTTCCTGGCTTGAACATCGTCGTTCCTCCAACCAGTGGGTGGCCCGCCGTCGAACACCGTCGAAGGTCAGTCGACTGACTGTCGAATCGCTTCGACGATGCGCCGCCGGATGTAGTTGTGGGTGGTGCGGGTGACTAGGTGGTGCGGGTGCTGGCCCGCCGGGTGAGTAGTGGGGGAAGCAGGGTCGCGTCGGGCACCTGCCGGCCGTCGAGCTTGGCCATCACCAACCCGACCGCCTGGCGGCCGACCTCGTCGGCCGGGATGGCCACCGAGGTCAGCGCCGGCATGGTGTGCTCGGCGAGCTCGTCCGGGCAGATCGCCACCACGGACAGGTCGCCGGGCACGTCGCGGCCGGCCTCGCGGAACGCGGACAGCAGCGGCCCGACGACCGGCTCGTTGTGCACCACGACCGCGGTGAGGTCGGGGTGGTCGTGCAGCAGCTCGGCGGCGACCTTCTGGGCGCCGGCCTGGGTGGCCTCGCACGGGTGGACGCTGGTGGCGATCCCGTGCCGGGCCGCGGCCTCGGTGAACCCGGCGGTGGTCCGGGTCGCGAAGCCGGTCTCGCGTTCGTAGACCTCGGGTGGCGAGCCGACCAGCGCGACCCGCCGGTGACCGAGCTCGGCCAGGTGGTCCACGCAGGCCGCACCCGCCGCGGTGAAGTCGAGGTCGATGCAGGTCAGCCCGGCCGTGTCCTGCGGGAAGCCGATGAGCACGGCCGGCCGCTCGAGCTCCCGCAGCACCGGGATGCGGGTGTCGTGCAGCTCGACGTCCATCACGATGATCGCGTCGACGAGGGCGGTGCCGGCGACCCGGCGCAGGCCCGCCTCACCCTCGTTCTGGGTCAGCAGCAGCACGTCGTGGTCGTGCTCCCGGGCGGCCGTGACGACCGACGTGGCGAACTGCATGATCACCGGCACGTGGATGCCGGTGCGCAGCGGCACGACGAGCGCGACCACGTTCGACCGGTTGCTCGCCAGGGCCCGCGCGCCGGCATGTGGTTGGTAGCCGAGGGCCTCGATGCTCGCGAGGACGCGTTCCCTGGTCTCCCTGGTGATCGACCGCTTGCCGCTGAGCACGTAGGACACCGTGCTGGGGGCAACCCCGGCGTGCCGGGCCACGTCCTCGATCTTCGCCACGATGTGCCGCCCGCGGTCGGTCGGTTGTCGAATCGCTTCGACGCACGATGGTAGGGCAGCGCCTGCCCCATCGGCAATGGCCGGTTACGCGCTCCGGTGCGCGTCGCGGCGGCGGGAGAGCTCGTCGTCCCACTGCGGGTGCAGGTAGCCGTGGATGCCGTCGACCAGCCGGACGACGTCCTGCTGCGGCCGGACGACCAGGCGCACGAACCGGTTGCTCATGCCGAGCTTGTTGCCGCACTCGCGGATGAAGACCTGGTGCCGCTCGATCAGGTGGTCGCGCATCTCGGTGCCGTCGATGCCAGGGGCGAGCTTCACGAGCAGGAAGTTGCCCTGGGACGGGTAGACGGTCAGCTCCGGCACCCGGGAGAGCAGCATGCCCATCGCGTAGCGGTCGCGGGCGAGCAGTTCCAGGCTCTGCTGGTACTCCCCGGCGTGGTCGCGGAGCATGAACACGACCGCCTCGGCCAGCGAGTTGAGGTTCCACTTCGGGAGCGTCTTGCGCATCTTGCCGGCGAGGCCCGGGTTGGCGACGAGGTAGCCGAACCGGATGCCGTGCAGGCCGAAGTTCTTGCCCAGGCTCTTGAGCACGACGACGTTGGGCCGGATCGAGGCCTCGTGCGCCACCGACGGGCTGTGCTCGGCGTCGACGAAGTCGATGAACGACTCGTCGATCACGACCAGGTCGAGGTCGGTGAGCTCGTCCATGAACCGGATGATGTCCCGCCGGGCGATGTAGCCGCCGTCGGGGTTGTTGGGGTTGCACAGCACGGCGACCCGGGACCCGCGCTCGCGGATGAACCGCACGTACGCGTCGAGGTTGAGCGCGAAGCCGTCGATCTCCCGCAGCGGGAACATGTCCACCCGCTTGCCGGTCTCCATCGGCTGGTCGGTCCAGCGCCCGAAGGTCGGGATCGGGATCGCCACGCTGCTGTGGAACCACAGGTGGTCCATCCACGTGATCAGCTCGGTCGAGCCGTTGGACATCGCGATCGTGGCGGGGTTGAGCCCGAGTACCCGGGCGAGCTGGCCGGCGATCGTGTCGGCGTCGCTCGGGTAGAACTTGAGCACCATCTCCAGGTTGTTCGCCAGCTCGTCGAACATCTCGGGCGTGGGGAAGTACGGGTTGCACGGGATGCAGAAGTCGACCAGTTGTTGGCCGTGCTCGCCGAGCGTCCTGGAGAGCTCGAAGAACGATGGGCTGTGCGCGGTCTGCCCGAACAGACCGGCGTCCACGCTGTGGCGCACGCGATCACTTCCGTTTCTTCTCGTCACGAGCACATACGTAAGGAATGCCCGGCCAGTTCAGGTGGTTCGCCGGATCTTCGCCGGGGAACAAGGCCACCGGTTGCACGGTTAACCAGGAGTAACCGAGAGAAGGAGCTGTTTGGTGGCCACCGTCGAGTTGACAACCGAGAACTTCTCCGAGGTCGTGACCGGTCAGGGCACCGTGCTGGTCGACTTCTGGGCGGCGTGGTGCGGTCCGTGCCGCCAGTTCGCCCCGGTCTTCGAGAAGGCCGCGGAGACCCACGGCGACATCGTCTTCGGCAAGGTCGACACCGAGGCGCAGGCGGAGCTCGCGCAGGCGTTCAACATCGCCTCGATCCCCACGCTGATGGCCGTCCGTGACGGTGTGGTCCTGTACTCCCAGCCCGGCGCGCTGCCGTCCGCGGCGCTCGAGGAGCTGATCGGCAAGGTGCGCGAGGTCGACATGGACGAGGTCCGCGAGGCGATCGCCAAGGAGCAGGCGGCCCGGTCCGAGGCCTGATCGTTCGCGACAACATCGGGGGCGTCGTGACGTGTCACGGCGCCCCTTCCGCGTCTCCGGGGGCTGCGGGCAGGGCGAGGCGGGGTGTGTCGTAGAAGCGGCCGCCCGGAAGGACGCCGAGGAACGTCCGCGGCCCGGCGGCGTCGTGGATGACGCGGACCGCGATCCCGTCCGGGTCGAGGAACTCGAGCCATGTGCCGTCGGCGTGGGTGCCGCCGGTGGACGGGATGCCGGATGCCTCGGCGCGGGCCCGCACGCGCGCCGCGGCCGCCGCGTCGGCGGCTTCCACGATGATCGGGTGCTCGCCGCGCAGGTCGGGCTCGCCGGGCATCGTGGCGCGCAGGCGCAGGCCGATCAGGTAGCGGGCGGTCCAGTCGGCCAGCGAGCAGCCGGTGACCCGCTCGTCGTCGCCGAACTCGCGGACGTACTCCAGCCCGAGCAGATCGCGGTACCAGGCCGCACTGCGAGCGAGGTCGGAGACCGCGGTCCTGCGTGAGCTGCGGCTGGAGAGCGCGAGCTACCGGCTGCGCGCCCCGTGGCGGGTGCGCTCGCGGACTTTCCCCGGTGCGTGCACGTTCCGGGCGCGCCGGCCTGGTTGGCGAGCCTGACCGACGCGCTCACCACCGAGACCGTCGAGGGCGGGCCCGGCAGCGAGGTCGCCATGGCGCGGCTGTCCGACGCGTTGATCACCCGCGCGCTGCGCCACCACATCGAGACGGCCGAGGAGCCCGGCTGGCTGCGCGGCCTGCACGACCCGTACGTCGCCCGTGCCTTGGCGGCGGTGCACGAAGACCTTGCCGCGCCGTGGACGTTGCGCGCGCTGGCCAGGGCCGCCGGCCTGTCCCGCGCGGCGTTCTCTGCGCGCTTCGCCGACACCGTCGGGCAAACGCCGATGAGGTATGTGTTCCAGTGCCGCATGCGCCGGGCGATGACCTTGCTCGCGGTCGAGCGCGCGACGGCGGCAAACGTCGCGGCCCGGATGGGATACGGGTCCGAGGCGGCGTTCTCCGCCGCGTTCTCCCGGCACACCGGCACGACGCCCGGCACCTACCGGCGTCGGGCAGGCGCCAGTTGACCTGAAGATCTTTCATTGGTTTACCCCTACTTTCGTAGGGTTGCACGCTATTTCGGATATCAGTAATTTCGGTCATATTGGGGATGTAGTGGGCGCCCGGTCGGGAAATCCGCGCGGGATTTCGATCAAGTGCGTTCACAGATTCCCAGAATTGTTTCCATCGCATTAGTTCATCAGTCAACCCTGCTACTGAAGTGCTGTCCGTTTCTGTTCTCGTCGACAGGAGATGCGATGTTCAGGCTGGCAACGAAGCTGGTAACGACACTCGGGGCAGCGGTCGCGTTGGGCGTGATCGGCGCCCCGATCGCCAGCGCGACCGTGAGCGAGGCCCCGGCCGACGGTGCCGTCGATAGTGCCGCCGAGGTGATGCCCGCGGCGGCGCCTGCCTGGTCATACACGATTCAGCCGTCGTGTGGTGGCTGGGAGTCGCCGATCCGCACGGGCGCGAACTATTGGGGTGGCGCCTCCGAGGGTGGCGGCACGCCGGTCCAGTGCCAGAACTCGGCGATCACCGACTGCGGATTCAAGAACGAGCCCGTCCACGGACTGACCAAGGACGGCCGTCTCATCGTGGTCGGCTGCAACTACGGCATGGGTCAGCTCATCAAGCTGTTCCCGGGCGCGGTCAATGACCCCGCGCTTCTCGCCGCGCACGAATTCGGCCACAACTGGTACGGCCATTCCTACAACGGTTGCGCGTCCTGGGCGAGCCCGACGGACGTCATGGCCACGACGATGTGTTAGGCGAATTCCGGTGACATCCGGGTGGGTGGGCGTTCGCGCCCGCTCACCCGGCTCACCGCGTCCGGGTCGCGGTCGCCGGCGGACGGTGGGCGCGGACCACGGTGAGGTAGAAGCCGTCGAGGTCGCGGACCAGCTCGACCAGCCGGTCGAAGTCCACCGGCTTCGTCACGTACGCGCCGGCGCCCAGGTCGAAGGTGCGCAAGATGTCGGACTCGGCATCGGACGTCGTCAGGATCACCACCGGGATGTCCCGCAGCGCGGGGTCCGCGGTGAGCTCCGCCAGCACCTCCCGGCCGTCCAGCCGAGGCAGGTCGAGGTCGAGCAGGATCAGCCCGGGCCGCGGCGCGTCCTCGTACGGCGGCTGCCGGCGCACGAACCGAAGCGCCGCGATCCCGTCGCTCACCACGTGCAGCGAGTTGCCGATCTTGAAGTACTCGAACGTGTCCCGGGTGAGCCACACATCTCCGGCGTCGTCCTCCACCAGCAAGATGTCCACCGGACGTGGCACAGCGACCATGCGCCCACTGTCCACGCCCGCCCGCCCGGTAGCAAGAACCAACCTGGTGACGGCGGTCGTGTCCTGGCCGACGACGCCCGTGGTCGCTCAGGCGATGGTGCCGGAGTTGCCCAGCCAGCGTTCCCGCCACGCCAGCCGCAGGCGGATCGCACTCAGCGGCAGGTCGTCGGTGACCAGGCGGCCCACGGCTTCCCGTTGGGCCCACGGGCAAAGCTCGCTCAGCAACCCCGGTATCCGGCCTCGGGTGAGCCCTTCGACGAGCGTGACGGTGATCTTCGCCCGACCCGTCACCCGGCCGTCGGGCAGGGCGCGGGCGCGGTAGTAGTCGATGCGGGCGTCGACGATGCGGTCCTTGGCCTCGCGGAGCTGGGCGACCACCAGCTCGGCGACGTCCGGGGGCGACGAGCTGACCGGAAGACCCCACGACAGCCACACCGGATGGTCGTTCGCGCTCGCCGACTCCTTGATCCGCGGGCGTATCGGGCCCGTGCGCAGCAACTGGTAGTCGACCGCCGCCGACGAGGTGATCCGGCTCTTCGCCCGCACCGCCTGCCGGCGGGTCAGGCCGCACTCACTCGCCGTCTGGCCGAGGCCGTCGGCGATCGACAGGCACGTGCTGGACAACCGCGCCCGACCCACCCGGGCCGGCGCGAGCGGCACCATCAGGTTGATGAACGCGATCTCCTGCATCGACGCCTCGGACACCGCGAGGACGCCGACGTTGCGGGACAGCAGGTCAGCCGCGATCGCCGCCGACGAGCCGACCCTGGCCGGCCCGACGAACGTCAGCAGCTGCACCGTCGTCGGCACCGAGTCCGGCGCCCAGCCGAACAGCGACGCCTTCCGTGCCGCGTAGCGCTCCTCGGCCGGCGCCAGTACCGACCACCACTCGCCGCGCACCCGCCCGAACCGGCGGTCCGCGACCTGCAGCCCGAACCCGTTCTCGGTGGACAGCGCGGCGAGCCGGCACATCAACGCGATCCGCTTGCGCCGGTTGGTGTGCTCGAGCCCGACGAGCATCCGCAGCGCCATCCCGTTCGCCACCCGGGGTGCCTCACCGGAACCGTCCACCCGGAACTGACGCGGCGGGTCGCGGAAGGGCGCCACCGGCGACTGGAGGAACAGCACCGGCGCGCCGTCGTCCGCCGCGGCCGCGTCCACCATCCCCTGGTAGGCCAACGTGATCATCAGCGAGTCCGCGTACGTCGGCCGCCACGGGGCATAGCCGAGCGTCAGCAGGATCTCCACGCTGTGCGCGGCGTCGTAGAGGAAGTCCGGGTTGATCACCACACTGCCGTTGAAGAGCTTGCTGGCGAGCCCCTCGCCGTGCGGGCTCACCGCGATCCGGCTCGTCGACACCCCGTCCACCTGCTTGCCCGGTGTGTCCGGCGCCCACGTGTGCAGCTGGAACCCCACCCCGGCGAGGTGGAAGGCGAGCGTGTCGGTGGCGACCCGGTCCGGCGCGGTCGGCGGCGTGACGTCGGCGGGCGGTGGCGTGGAGAACCCGTCGGAGCCGAAGTGCGTGACGTCGAACAGCACCGCCGGGCTGCCCGAGCCGGCCGCCCTGGCCGCGACCGCGGCCAGCGCCGGATGCCGTGTTCGACAACGAGACCAACAATGAGTGGCGCCCCTGAGATCCGCCCGCTGGCGCGGGCGCACCTGCCCGCGCTGCTCGCGCTCGAGGCGCGGCTCTTCGGTGCCGACGGCTGGCCGAGGCTGATGTTCCTGGCGTCGCTGTCGCCGTCCTTCCGGTCCCGCGTCGCGGTCTCGGGCGGGGCCGTCATCGGGTTCGCCCGGTTCGGGGCGGGCCGGCTGGACAAGGTGCTCGTTCGCCCGGAGGACCAGCGGCGGGGGGTGCGCAGCGCGCTCCTCGCCGCCGTGCTGGGCGCGGGGCCGGTCACGCTCGAGGTCGCCGCCGGCAACCCGGCGCGGGAGGTCTACGTCCGGTGCGGGTTCGTGGTTACCGCACGGCTGCCCGGTTACTACCGGCCGAGCGGCACCGACGCCCTCGTGATGGTCAGAACTGGTAGCGGTACACCGCCCGCGCCGCCACGGCCGGCTTCTCCGCGCCGGCCAGTTCCATGGTGAACGCCACACTCGCCTGCACGCTGTCCGCGGTCAGCTCCTCGACCGCGGACAGCCGGGCGTGCAGCCGCACCTTCGCGCCCACCGGCACCGGCGTGGGGAAGCGGACCTTGTCGAGCCCGTAGTTCACCGCCACCCGCACGTTCTCGATGCGCACCATGTCCGTCCACAGTGGAATGATCAGTGACAGGGTCAGGTAGCCGTGCGCGATGGTGGCGCCGAACGGGCCGGCCGCGGCCCGCACCGGGTCGACGTGGATCCACTGGTGGTCGCCGGTCGCGTCGGCGAACATGTCGACGCGGTCCTGGGTGATCACGTGCCACTCGCCCGGGTCGAGGTCGCGCCCGACGAGGGCCGCCAGCTCCGCGAGCCCGTGCACGACAGTGGTCACCGTGGGCCTCCGTAGGTGGTGCGCAGCCGGCTCTTGAGCAGCTTTCCCGACGCGGTGCGGGGGAGCGTGTCGGCGAACACGATCGACTTCGGGATCTTGTACCGGGCGATCCGCCCGGTCAGCGACGCGAGCAGCTCCTCCGGCGACGCGGACTCGCGCAGCACGACGACCGCCCGGCCGACCTCGCCCCACCTCTCGTCGGCCACCCCGATCACCGCACAGTCGGCGACGGCCGGGTGCTGGTGCAGTGCGTCCTCGACCTCCGCCGGGTAGATGTTCTCCCCACCGGAGATGATCACGTCCTTGATCCGGTCGCGGATGTAGAGGTAGCCGTCCTCGTCGGCCACCGCCACGTCGCCGGTGCGCAGCCAGCCGTCGGTCGACAGCACCGCCTCGGTCTCCGCCGGCTTGCCCCAGTACCCGGACATGACGTTGGGACCGTGCAGCACGACCTCGCCCGGCTCACCGGGAGAGACCTCGTCGCCGGACGGGCCAACGACCCGCAGGTCGGTGAAGAAGCACGGCGTCCCCGCGGACCCGACCTTGCCGCGCGACTCCGTGGCCCGCAGGAACAACGCGCTCGGCGACGACTCGGTGAGCCCGTAGCCCTGCAGGAAGATCAGCCCGCGTTCCTGGTAGGTGGTGATCACCTTCTCCGGGACCGGCGCGCCACCGCAGATCATCGTGCGGACCGAGGACAGGTCCGCGGCGCCCCACCCCGGCGCGGCCGCGACCGCCTGGAACATCGCCGGCACCCCGAACAGGTAGGTGACCCGGCGCTCGGCGATCAGCGACAGCGTCTCCGACGGGTCGAACGCGGACATCAGGACCACCGTGCCGCCCTTGAGCAGGGTCGGCAGCACGGTCTGGTTGAGCGCGGCCACATGGAACGTCGGCGCGTTGACGAGCGTGATCTCATCGCCCGCGAGGTCGACGTCGATCAGCAGGTTGAAGCTGTTCCAGTGGATGTTGGCATGCGACAGCGCGGCGCCCTTGGGCCGTCCGGTGGTGCCCGAGGTGTACATGATCATGGCGACGTCGTCCGGGTCGACCGGCTCGTCGAGCGGCTCCGCGGACGCGCCGGCCACCAGCAGCTCGTAGGTGTCGAGGTTCAGCACGTGCGGCACGTCCACCAGCTCGCGCAGCTCGATGGCGTGCTCCTCGTGCGTCGGCGCGTGCACGAGCACGGACGTGCCGCTGTCGCGCAGGATGTGGGCCAGCTCGGTCGGCGTGAGCCGGGTGTTGAGCGGCACGAAGATCCCGCCGGCCAGGCCCGTGCCGAACAGCGTCTCCAGGAACGTCGGGTGGTTCGGCCCCAGGTAGGCGACCCGGTCGCCGCTGTCCACGCCGAGCCCGGCGAGCATGTGCGCCACCCGGGTGCTGCGGTCGTGCAGGTCCGCGTATGTCCACTCGCGACCGTCGTGGACCACGGCGGTGCGGTCCGGCGACATCCGCGCCCGGCGCGCGGTCCACGAGCCGATGCCCTCGTTACGCATGGGAGTCCTTGTCGTCGAGGCTGTCATCGTTCCTGTCATCGTTCCTGTCGAGGCCCAGCAGCCGCACGGCGTTGTCCTTGAGGATCATCGGCCGCACCTCCGGCTTGACGTCCAGGTCGGCGAAGTCGGCCAGCCACCGGTCCGGGGTGATGACCGGGAAGTCGGAGCCGAACAGCACCTTGTCCTTGAGCAGCGTATTGGCATAACGGACGAGTTGGGGCGGGAAGTATCTCGGGGACCAGCCGGACAGGTCGATGTACACGTTCGGCTTGTGCGTGGCCACCGCGAGTGCCTCGTCCTGCCACGGGAACGACGGGTGCGCGATGACGATCCGCAGGTCCGGGAAGTCCACCGCCACGTCGTCGAGCGCCATCGGGTTCGAGTACTTGAGCCGCACCCCGCCACCCCCGGGCAGCCCCGCACCGATCCCTGTCTGTCCACTGTGGAACACAGTGACCATGCCGTGCTCGGCCAGCACCTCGTACAGCGGGTAGGCCGTCCGGTCGTTCGGGTGGAACGCCTGCACGCTCGGATGGAACTTGAACCCGCGCACCCCGTACCGCTCGATCAGCGTGCGCGCCTGGCGGACCGCGGCCGGGCCGCGCCACGGGTCGACGCTCGCGAACGGGATCAGCACGTCGGCGTGCGGGGCGCACGCCTCGGCGATCTCCTCGCTGGACACGGGCGGGTGGCCGGTGGCGGTCTCCGCGTCCACCGTGAAGACCACGGCGGCCAACCGCCGCTCCCGGTAGTAGGCGGCGATCTCGGGCACCGCGGCGGCCCGCTCGCCGGCCACCTTGAAGTACTCGGCGGAGCCCGCCATGAGGTGGTCCGGCAGCGACGCGTGACCGTCCGCGGACAGCTCGACGTGCGCGTGCATGTCGATCGCCAGCAGGTCCTCGATCTTCATTCCGGTGGTCCCGCCGGTGCGGGGATGCCGACCTGCTGGGTGTATCGGCCGAGCGTCGAGGCCCAGACGCCGGCGATGGCGTCGGCGCTCCACCCACCGTCCCGATAGGACACCGTGAGCTCCTCCGGGTGCGTCCACAGGGAGAGCTTGTCGCCGCCGATGCCGACCGCCTGGCCGGTGACCGACGCGGCCGCGGCGGAGGCCAGGAACACCACCAGTCCGGCCGCGTCGTCCGGGCTCCCGAAGCCCTCGCCGGCCCGCAGCCAGTCCGGCAGCGGGACGCCGTCGTCCCGCCACGCCTCGACGTGCGGGGCGAACGCGGGGATGGTCGCGGTCATTGCGGTGGCGGCGACCGGGACGACCGCGTTGACCGTGATGCCGGCCTTCGCGCACTCCATCGCCCAGGTGCGCACCATGCCCACGATGCCGGCCTTGACCGCCGAGTAGTTCGTCTGGCCGACGTTGCCGCGCTGGCCGGCGGGGGAGCCGACGACGATGATCCGGCCGCCGCCCTCCTGCTCGCGCATCCGCCGGACCGCCGCGCGCACGCAGGTGAACGTGCCGCGCAGGTGGACGTCGACGACCGTGTCGAACTCCTCGTCGGACATCTTCCACAGGATCCGGTCCCGCAGGACGCCGGCGTTGGTGACCAGCGCGTCGAGCCGGCCGTACTCGTGGACCGCCCGCTCCACGAGCGCGGTGGCCACCTCGGCCGGGCCGACCGCGCCGGGCTCGGCGACCGCCCGGCCGCCGACGCCGGTGATCTGTTCGGCGGCGCCGGCCGCGGCGTCGGGGTCCGCGTCGTTGAGGACGACGCTCGCGCCCGCCGCCGCCAGCGCGGAGGCGTAGGCGAAGCCGAGCCCGCGGCCCGCGCCGGTCACGACGGCCACCCGTCCGGTGAGATCCATGCCGGGCTCCTCTCGGTACAAGGTCTCGGTGCGTCAAGCCTCAGTGCGCCAGGTCGAACGGCCGCGGGTACGGCGCCGGCCGGTAGGTCGTGTATGCGGGCGTGGCCGCGGGGTCTAGGCCATGTCTCGCGGATCTTGGATCGTGGTATTCGCGCCCAGCTGTCCCCTGGCCGCGTTGTCGGAAGGCCCGAATACAACCCGGTATGCGCGACCTTCCGCCGCCTTGCCAGGAGACATCTGGATCACGAATCCCATCGACCAAGACCCACGAGACACGACCTAGTCGTTCGGCCGCCCGGTTCAGCGCGCGCGGTCCGGTGTCGGGCCAGTGCCCGGTGCCGACGCGCTGCTCCAGGGCCTCCAGCGCGGCAGCATCTCCCCGGTCGTGAACGAGCAGTGCCCGCCGCGGCGCACGAAGGCCTGGCGCAGCAGGCGGTCCCGGCCGGACTCAGCGACCGCGTCCGCGTAGGCCCGCTGGACCTGCACCGGCACCAGCGCGTCGCCGGTGGTGTGGATGGTGAGCAGCGGCGCGGCCGGCCGGCCGGTGAAGGTCAGGTTGCGGATCACGTACGCGACCGCGGCGCGATCGGCCGATATCCGTGGCGCGCGGGCCAGTGCCGCCAGGTCCTTCCCGAGTGACAGGCCGGCGCGGGCGTAGAGCGCCACGACCTCCGCGCGTACCGACGACCGGGCGAGCATCCGGGCGTAGTCCACGCCGGTGTTCCACGCCATGTTGCCGCCGGCCCAGGTCTCCGCCTCCTGCCGCCAGGACAGTCCCACGTAGACGGTGCCGCGCAGGGCGAGGTACTGGTTGCGTTGCGCCGTGTCGTGGTCGCCGGGGACCGGTTCGGGTGCGTTGGCATCGGTCCAGGCGGGGAGGTTGTGCAGCGCGGCGGCCAGCGCGGTGCGCGCGCGGCCCTGCGGCGTGGCCTGGGCGGCGTCGAGCGCGGCGGTCAGCTCCGCCGCCGAGGCGAGCGCGGTGGCCTGGTCCGGGAGGCCGGTCAGCGGCGCGGTCGAGCCGGGGGCCAGCAGCGTGCGGACCGCGAACACCGGGTCGAGCGTGTTGTTCCAGTTGGCCACGCCGCCGTGCTGCAGGCCGCACATCGCGAGCGCGCCGGCGAACCGGCGGCCGTGTCGCTCGGCGAGCCCGGTGGTGATCATGCCGCCGAGCGAGGTGCCCCAGGCGATCGCGCGCCGGGGCCGGCCGAACCGGTCGGCGAACTCGTCCTCGAGCGTGGCCACGACAAGGACGTTCATGATCGCTCCCCTCGCCGGAGCGCGGGCACGATCCCGCGCGGCAGGTACAGCACGACGAGCACCAGCAGCAGCCCGTAGACCGCGTAGGAGAGCACGCTCGGGGCGTAGCTCGGCATGCCCGGTTGCGTGCCGATGTCGTTGAGCAGCTGGACGAGCAGCACGATCGCGACCGCGCCGACGACTCCGCCGGCGACCGTGCCGAGGCCGCCGACGACGGCCATCACGACGTACTCGACCGACAGCAGGACCGGGAACGACCCGGGGCCGAGGTAGCCGAGGTAGAACGCGTAGATCCCGCCGGCCAGCCCGGCGAACGCGGCCGACAGCGCGAACACGGCCAGCCGGTAGCGGCCGACCGGCACGCCGCTGGCGGCCGCGGCGACCTCGCTGGTGGCCAGGGCCCGCAGCCCGCGCCCGGCCCGGGAGGCGACGAGGTTGCGCGCCACGAGCAGGGTGACGGCCAGCCCCGCCCAGACGAGGTAGGCGTAGTGGATGTCCTCGTCGAGCTCGACGCTCCCGACGGACAGCTGCGGGATGCCCTGCAGGCCGATCGCGCCGCCCGCCCACTCGGACTGGGCGAGCACGGACAGCAGGATGAGCTGCATCGCCAGCGTGGCGAACGCGAGGTAGTGCCCGCGCAGCCGCAGCACGCCGATCCCGACGACGGTGGCGAACGTGGCGGCCACGACGGGCGCGGCGAGCAGGCCCAGCAGCGGTGGGGTGCCGTGCACCGCGAGGAGCCCCGCGGTGTAGGCGCCGATCGCGTAGAACGACGCCTGCCCGAGCGAGATCTGCCCGGCGTAGCCCATGAGCAGCGACAGGCCGACGGTCACCATGGCCGCGAGGCCCGCGAGGACGTAGATGCCGAGCTGCTGGCCGTCCAAGATGGACGGCAGGGCGAGCGTCGCCGCGGCGAGGGCCAGGAGGAGTGCCGTTCTCATGCCGGCTCCTGCTGGGCGGCCGGGCGGCGCGCGGCCCGCCAGATCATCACGGCCAGCATCAGCCCGAGCGCGATCTCGGTCTGGTGCGCCGCGTTGCCGTACCCGGCGACCAGCGCCTGGGTCACGCCGAGCAGCAGCCCGCCGAGCAGCGTGACCGCGGGCCGGGTGAGCCCGCCGAGGATCGCCGCCGCGAAGCCGTTGACGATCAGCGTGACGTCGGCGTCGAACGTGACCTGCTGGACCGGGGTCACGAGCACGCCGGCCAGCCCGCCGAGCGCGCCGCCGATGACGAAGGCCAGCAGACCCATCCGCCGCACGTCGATGCCGATGATCCTGGCGGCGTACGGGTTGGACGCGCACGCCGTGAGCGCCTTGCCGACGTCGGTGCGGGTGAAGAACACCGCCATGCCGGCGAACACCGGGATCGTCACGCCGATGACCAGCAGGTAGTGGGTCTGCACCCGGGCGTCGAACACGGGCACCGCGCCGGGCAGCCCGGCGAACGAGCGTGGCTGGTCACCCCAGACCAGCACCTCCACCGCGTACGCGAAGATCGCGAGCCCCAGCGTGACGATCAGCGCGGACTGCGGCGTCGTGCCCGGCCGGCCGATCGCCACGAGCCCGGCGAGCAGCCCGACCAGCGCGGCGACCGCGACCGCGAGGAGCTCGCCCACACCGTGCGGCAGCACGGCCAGGAAGGACGACGCACACATCGCCCCGACGACCGCGAACGCGCCCTGGGCGAAGTTCACCACCCTGGTGACCCGGTAGATCGCGACCAGCCCGCTGCCGATCAGCGCGAACCCGCACCCGGTGCCGAGGCCCGTGATCAGGTAGCCGGCGAGGTCACTCGGCATCGGTGACCACCCCGCCCAGGTAGGCGTCGGACACCCGGGCGCTCTCCGCGAGCTCGGCCGACGCGCCCTCGGCGACGATCCGGCCCGCCTCCAGCACGTAGGCCCGCGAGCACAGCTCCAGCGCCAGCCGCGCGTTCTGCTCGATCAGCAGGACCGCGAGGCCCCGCCGCGCGTTGAGCTCCCGCAGGTGCGCCACGAGGTCGGCGACCACGAGCGGCGCGAGGCCCAGCGACAGCTCGTCGATCACCAGCACGTCCGGCCGGCTCATCAGCGCCCGGCCGACCGCGACCATCTGCTGCTCGCCGCCCGACAGGAGCCCGGCCCGCCGGTCGCGCAGCGGCACGAGCTTCGGCAGCACCGCGTGGACCGGCCGCGTGTCGCGGTTCCTGACACGCCACCCGCCGAGGCGCAGGCTGTCCTCGACGGTGAGCTCACCGAACACCTGCCGGCCCTCGGGCACGTGCGCGAGCCGGCCGCGCACGGCGACCGATCCCGCGGCGGGCGCGACCATCCCGGACAGCGTGTTGACCAAAGTGGACTTTCCGGCCCCGTTTGGCCCGATGAGCGCGACGAGCTCGCCCGCCCCGACGGAGAGACTCACCTGGTCCAGCGCGACCGCCGCGCCATAACGGACGGTCAACTCGGTGACCTGTATCACTGGCTCGCGCGGTGACATTGGCTCGCTCCGCTCGCTGGTTCGCGGGCCTGTTCCACTCACGGGCTCGTGACTTCGGCTCGCCCTGTCGCGTTGGTTCGGTCATGCGGGGACCTCGTCGCCCAGGTATGCGGCGATCACTCGCTCGTCGGCCTGGATCTGGGCCGGTGTGCCCTCGGCGATCACCCGGCCGAGGTCGAGCACCGTGACCCGGTCGGCGAGCCGGGTCACGAACGCCACGTCGTGCTCGACCAGCAGCATCGTCAGCCCGTCGGCACGCAGGCTCTCGATCAGCGCGGCGAGCTCTGCCCGTTCGGCCGCGCGCAGCCCGGACGCCGGCTCGTCGAGCAGCAGCAGCCTCGGCCGCCCGCACAGCGCCCTGGCGAGCTGCACACCGCGCTGCTGGCCCAGCGGCAGCGCGTCCGCCGGCCGGTCGGCCCAGTCCGCCAGCCCGGTCCGGGCGAGGCACTCCCGGGCGTCGGCGGCGATCTCCCGTTCCTCGCGGCGGTGCCTCGGCAGCGCGACACCGCCGCGAGGAACCCGGACCGGGTCACCCCGTGCGCGCCGACCATGACGTTCTCCAGCACCGTCATGCCGCGGAAGATGCGCGCACCCTGGAAGACCACGGCGATGCCGGCGCCGGCGCGGCGGTGCGGTGGCCACCGGTCGACCCGGTCGCCGTCGTAGCCGATCGTGCCGGCGTCGGCGCGCAGCTGGCCGCCGATGAGGTTGAACAGCGTCGACTTCCCGGCCCCGTTGGGCCCGATGACGGCCCGCAGCTCGCCGTGCGCGACCTCGAGGTCGACGTCGCGCACGGCGAACACCCCGTCGAACGAGCGGCGGAGCCCGTTCCCGTGGAGCAGCGGTGCCGGTGGGGTGGACAAAGCCTGCTACCCGGCCAGCCCGGCCAGCTGGGTGCTGGCCCACTCGGTCGGCCGGAACGCGCCCTTGGTCACGGTGTTGACCGAGATGAACTCGGGTCCCAGCGCCGCGTGGTCGTCCTCGCTGTAGGTGTACTCGCCGTTCGGGGTGACGAGCGTCAGGCCCTGCAGCGCGTCCCGGATGGCCGCCGGCTCGGTGCTGCCGGCCTTCTCGAGCGCCGCGACGAGCAGCTTCACCGCGCTGTAGCCGTCCTGCGCGAACTGCGGCGGCGGGTAGCCGTACTCGTCCTGGAACGACGTGGTCAGCTCGGCGACCGCGTCCTTCTGTGCGCCGTCCGGCAGGTCCGGGCCGACGACCCCGATCGAGCTGGCCACGAGCACGCCCTCGGCCGCGTCGCCCACCGGGTCCAGGAACAGCTTGCTGGCCTGTGCGCCGGTGAGCACGAGCGGGATGTCGAGCCCGGCGCTCGCGTACTGCTTGGTCAGCGCGACCGCCGGCGGGCCGGTCGCCCACACCACCAGCGCCTGCGCGCCGGAGGAGCGCACGTGGCCGAACACCGCGCCGAACTCGGTCGCGTCGGTCTGGAACTCCTCGTCGGCCACCAGCTCGATGCCGTACTCGGCCGCCTTCTCCCGCATGCCCTTGAACCCGGCCTGGGCGTAGGAGCTCTTGGTGTCGTGCGCGATGGCCACTGTGGACAGTCCGGTCGCCTCGAGGTACTGCAGGATCCGCTCGCCGTAGGTGGCCGAGGTGGCGGGGACCACGAACACGTACGGGTGCACCGGGTCGGCCTGCTCGTCGGCCGGGGTCAGGGACAGGTAAGGGATCTCCGCGCGGTCGACCGAGGGGACCGTGGCGAGCGCGGAGTTGGAGAAGGGGGAGCCGATGACGGCGGCCACGTCCTGGCCGCGCAGGTCGTTGAACGCCAGCACCGACTGGTCGGGCTGGCTCTTGTCGTCCTTGACCACGAGCTCGATCTTGCGCCCGAGCACCCCGCCGTCGCGGTTGACCTGGTCGACGGCGAGCTTCACGGACTTCTTGTTCTCGCTGCCGAGCGGCGAGTAGTTCCCCGTGAGCGACACGATCTGGCCGACCTTGATCGTGTCGCCGGATTGGTCGCCGCCACCACCGCATCCGGTCGCGAGGAGGGCGAGGGTGGCCAGGAGCGGAAGGAGTCGACGCACGGTACCTCCTTGTACCAGGAGCGCGATGCGAGCCAGGACACAAAGTTAGGCTCCTCTGTTGCAGCCGTCAAGATTATGCCTAACATTGCGGAGTGACCGCTGAACACGAGGAGCCCGCGGGTCCGCGGCCGCAGTCGCTGATGCTCACGTTCCTCGGCGACTACCTGTACGACCGCGACCTGTGCGTCTTCTCCGGCAGTGTGATCGACGCCCTCGGCCGGCTCGGTGTCTCGGAGCACGCGACCCGCTCGACGCTCACCCGCATGGTCAACCGGGGGCTGCTGCGCCGCCAGAAGCACGGCAGGCGCATGTACTTCGGGCTCACCCGGCGCACGGCGGAGATCCTGCGCGACGGGCACACCCGCATCTGGCGGACCGGCGCGGTCAACGACGACTGGGACGGCGACTGGACGCTGCTGGGTTTCTCGCTGCCCGAGGCGTGGCAGCGCCAGCGGCACGACCTGCGCGCGAAGCTGGCGTGGGCCGGGTTCGGTCCCCTGCAGGGTGGGCTGTGGATCGCGCCGGGCCACGTCCGGGTCGACGACATCGTGGCCTCCTTGGGGCTCGAGGCGCACGTCCGGGTGTTCCGGGCGACCGTCGACGAGCCGACCGACGTGGGGCAGCTGGTCGGGGACGCCTACGACCTCGGCCCGATCGCGGCCGGGTATCGCTCCTTCCTGGACCGCTGGGCGGACTCGCAGCCGTATCCCGAGGATCCGCTCGCCGCGCACCTGTCGATCGTCACGGAGTGGCTGCGGATCATCCGGAAGGACCCTCGGCTGCCGGTGCGGCACCTGCCCGAGGACTGGCCGGCCAACCCGGCGCAGAAGGCGTTCCGCGACATCGAGGGCACGCTCTCCCGGCCGGCCGCGGAGATCGCCGCGGAGCTCCTGGACACGGTGCCGGACGGTTCCCCTTTCAGTGAGTGAAAGCAGGGCTTCTGGGTTCGCCGCCGGTGGCCGATCGTCGGTGGATGAACTTCGTGCGGAACCAGTGGTATGTCGCGGCGTACGGGTGCGAGATCGAGCGCTCGCTGTTCGGTAGGACGATCCTCGGCGAGCCGATCGTCCTCTACCGCACGGAGTCCGGCGAGGTGGTGGCGCTCGCGGACCGGTGCGTGCATCGCCGCTACCCGCTGTCGGAGAGCAGGCTCGACGGGGACACGATCGTGTGCGGCTACCACGGTTTCACCTACGACCGCGCGGGGTCATGTGTGTTCGTGCCGGGGCAGAAGCGGATCCCGCGCACCGCACGGGTTCGGTCCTACCCGGTCGTGGAGCAGGACTCGTTCGTGTGGGTGTGGATCGGCTCGTCGTCGCCTTCCTCGGCACCGCCGCGCGCGCCGTGGCTGGCCGACCCTGGATACACGACGGTGTGCGGGATGGAGCCGCTCGCCGCGCGCTACGAGCTGCTCGTCGACAACCTGCTGGACCTGTCGCACGAGACGTACCTGCACGGCGGCTACATCGGCACGCCGGAGGTGGCGTCCACCCCGATCACGACCGAGGTGGACGAGGACCGCGGGGTGATCTACGTGAGCCGGCACATGGCCGACGCCGCGTGCCCGCCCTTCTACGCCAAGTCCACCGGAATCGACGGCCGGATCACCCGGTGGCAGGACATCGAGTACCACCCGCCGTGCCTGTACCTGCTGCACAGCCGAATCGCTCCCGCCGGCGTGCTGCCCCGCGACGACGGCGCGGACCCGGACGGCTTCCATGTCGAGGTGGTGTACGCGATCACCCCGGAGACCGAGCACAGCACGCACGACTTCTGGGCGGTGGCCAGGGACTTCGCGTTGGCGGACCAGGGCGTGTCGGACTTCCTGGCGGAGAGCAACCGGACCGTGGTGCTGCAGGACGTCACCGCGCTGGACATCCTGGAGAAGGTGACCCGGGCCGAGCCCGACGGGTACCAGGAGCTGTCGGTCAACATCGACACCGGCGGACTCGCGGCGCGCCGCATCCTGAAGCGCATGGCGTCGGTATGACCGCGTTGTCCGGCGACACCGTCTACCGGGTCCACTGGACACTCGGGACGGACCTGCTGGTCGGCGTGTGCCACTGCGGGGCTTCGCACGAGTCGGAGGATCCGGTGGAGCTCTGGGAGTGGCTGCTGGCGCATCCGGAGGGGCACTCGTGATCGCCGTCGAGGTCGTGCGCAAGGATCCCGTGGCCGACGGCGTGGTGCTGCTGACGCTGCGGGACCCGGCCGGCGCGCCGCTGCCCGAGTGGGAGCCGGGCGCGCACGTGGACGTGGAGCTGCGCCCGGACCTGGTGCGGCAGTACTCGCTGTGCGGCGACGTCGCCGACCGGTCCTCGTGGCGGTTGGCGGTACTGCATGAGCCGGCCGGCCGTGGCGGTTCGGCGTTCGTGCACGACAGGCTGTCCGTGGCGGACCGGCTGTGCGTCTCCATGCCGCGCAACAACTTCGGGTTGGTCGCCGCGCCCCGGTACCTGTTCGTCGCGGGTGGCGTGGGGATCACCCCGTTGTTGCCCATGATCGCGGCCGTTTCGCGGCGGGGCGCGGACTGGCGACTGCTCTACGGCGGACGGACCCGCGCGTCCATGGCGTTCCTGCCCGCACTGGCGGCCCACGGCGACCGGGTGAGCGTCCGCCCGCAGGACGAGACCGGGCTGCTGGACCTCTCGGTACTGTCCGAACAGGACTCGACGGCGGCGGTCTACTGTTGCGGTCCGGAACCGCTGCTGGCCGCGGTGGAGCAGCGCTGCCCGCCCGAGGCGCTGCACGTGGAGCGCTTCGCCCCGAAGCCGGTGTCAGGGGAGTCGTTCGCGGCGTTCGAGGTGGAGCTGGCCCGCTCCGGCCGGACCCTGGAGGTGCCGGCGGACCGGTCGATCCTGGAGGTGTTGACAGGTGCGGGGGTCGCGGTGCTGTCATCCTGCGAGGAGGGAACGTGCGGCACCTGCGAGACGGACGTGCTGGGCGGGACCCCCGAGCACCGCGACTCGCTGCTGACGGAGGACGAGCGTGCAGCGGGGGAGACGATGATGATCTGCGTGTCGAGGTCGGCCGGTGGGAGGCTGGTCCTGGACTTGTGAGCGGGAGGAGGTGCCGATGCCGGGCCGATCGGTGACGAGCAAGGTGTTGGCGCTCCTGGACGCGTTCACACCGAGCACCCCCGAGCTGACGCTGAGCGAGTTGGCCCGCCGGGCCGGCGTGTCCCTCCCGACCGCCCACCGGCGTGCCCAGGAGCTGGTCGGGTGGGGCGCCCTGGAACGCGCGCCGGACGGCCGGTTCCACATAGGACTCCGCCTGTGGGAGGTCGCGTCCCTTGCGCCACGCGGATTGGCCCTGCGAGAGGCGGCGATGCCCTTCCTGGAGGACCTGTACGAGGTCACCCACGAGAACGTTCAGCTCGCCGTGCGCGAGGGCTTGGAGCTGGTGTTCGTCGAGCGCATCGCGGGCCGCCGGGCGGTACCGGTACTGACGAGAGTGGGCGGCCGCTTCGCCCTGCACGCGACGGGCGTGGGCCTGGTCCTGCTGGCGACGGCCCCGGCGGAAGTCCAGGAGGAGGTCCTGGCGGCCCCGCTACACGCCTACACCGAGAAGACGATCACCGACCCGGTCCGCCTCCGCGAGGTCCTGGCCGGTGTCCGCAAGTCCGGCCACTCCGTGAGCGACGGTCAGGTCACCCTGGACGCCCTGTCCGTGGCGGCCCCCGTCCGGTCCCCGGAAGGCCACGTACTGGCCGCCGTCTCCCTGGTGGTCCGCGCCGACACCGCCCAACCCGCCGCCTTGGCTCCTCTGGTGAAGGCAGCCGCCCGCGGCATCACCCGCGCCCTGGAACCCCGGCACCCATGATCAGTAGCGGTGCATGGCTCCGTTCCGGCGGACGTGCGCATATCCTTTCAGCTCGCACCGCGGCTCGGTAGTGCGGCACCCGCCTCCGCCCGGTCGTCGGGCGGAGGCGGGTTCGAGTCAGAACTGCAGGCTCCACGCGCTGATCGTGCCGGTGTCGGCGCGGGCCGCGTCGCGGACGCGCAGCCGCCACGTGCCGTTGGCGACCTCCGAGCCGGCGTTCACCGAATACGTGGTGTTCAGGTTGTCGGTGCTGCCGCCGGAACGGTTGTGCACGGTGCCGTCCGGGGCGAGGACGTCGACCACGAGGTCGCCGATGTAGGTGTGCCGGATGTCCACCCCGACCCGCAGTGTCGTCGGTGCGTTGCCCGGCACGCCGGTGACCTCGATCGGACTCTCCACTGTGGACAGATCGGGGATCGCCACGTCGGTCGGGTTCTCGAAACGCGGCCCGGCCGGCGGGGTCGTGGCGGTGGACAGCGTCCAGATCGCGTAGGCGATCGCATCGGTGTTGCGGTCCAGCGCGGTGACATCGATGTTGCTCGTCGTGTCGCAGGAGGCGTGGTAGCAGCGGTCGAACGCCTGCCCCGCGGTGCCGCCCCACTTCTGCGCCTGCGCGCTGGTCTTGGTGACCTCGGCGCCGGTGAAGAGCCCGCCGGTCGGGATGCCGACGTTGGCGAACGCGGCGTGGTCGGACCTGCCGCCGACCGAGGTCAGCTCGGTCGGCACGCCCATCGCGACGAACGGCGCCTCGAGCACGTGTTGCAGCTCGATCGACCCGGCCGGCTGGCCCGACGACGAGTAGACGAAGTAGCCGGGGTTCGGCGAGCCGATCATGTCGAAGTTGACGTAGCCCTTGATCTTCGCGC
The DNA here is from genome assembly GCF_009379765.1 of Actinophytocola sp. Classification (GTDB taxonomy): domain Bacteria; phylum Actinomycetota; class Actinomycetes; order Mycobacteriales; family Pseudonocardiaceae; genus Actinophytocola. Next base: position 42,161 of record NZ_WHTD01000004.1, read on the forward strand.
GCTCGGCGCCGGGCAGGTTGTTCACGTAGAACGTCGAGCCGACGAGCCCACGCTCCTCCGCGCCCCACCAGCCGAACCGGATCCGCTTGGTCGGCGTCAGGTCCTGGCTCGCGACGGTGAGCGCGACCTCGAGCAGCCCGGCGGACCCGGACCCGTTGTCGTTGATGCCCGGCCCGGCGGTGACGCTGTCGAGGTGCCCGCCAGCCATGATCACGTCGTTCGCGTCGCCGCGCGGCCACTCGGCGATCAGGTTCCAGCCGGTGGCGCCGCCCGATGTGAACGGCTGCAGGGTGGTCACGTAGCCGGCGGCGTCGAGCCGCGCCCGCACGTAGTCGATCGAGGCGCGGTAGCCGGGTCTGCCGTGCGCCCGGTTGCCGCCGTTGCTGGTGGCGAGGGACTGCAGCTGGTTGAGATGGGCCTGGACGTTGGCGACGGGGATGTCGGGCGCGGCCGGTGGGACGGGCGGTGCGGCGGTCGCCGGCGTGCCGATCGCGATGACCGCGCCGGCGGTCAGGACGGCGAGGAAGACACGGGTGCGCATGATCATTGCCTCCAGCAGGGGTGGGAAGGACAACGAACCGAGCGTCCACGACCACCGCGGGTGTCGCGTACAGCCGTTCGAGTCCTGTTCTTCCCGTACTTCCCATTCAGGAGCTTCGGTGGATCTGCCCCGCGCCGGCGCCCGATCGTCCGCCAGGCGAGGACTAAGCGTGAGCCGAACGTTGTTCAAGAGCGCGTGCACAGCATTCAGGGAGGCGACGCCGAGGATGAGTGACGTCAACAGCCAGGTGATCGAGGAGTTCCGCGCCAACCGCGGCATCGTGGGCGGGCACTTCGAGGGAGCGCACGTGCTGCTGCTGCACACGGTCGGCCGGCGAACGGGCAAGGAGATCGTCAAACCGTTGGTCTACCTGCCCGACGGCGACGGCTTCGTGCTCGTCGGCTCCGCGGGTGGCGCGGAGAAGGAGCCTGTCTGGGTGGCGAATGTCGACGCCATGGTCGAGGTCACCGTCGAGGTGGGCGAGCGCACCGTCACCACGAAGCCGACCGTGCCGCGCGACGGCCCGGAGCGGGCGCGGCTCTACCCGAGGTACGTCGAGTACTGGCCCGACCTGCTCCAGTACCAGACCCGCACCGAGCGGGCCTTCCCCCTGATCCGCCTCGAGCCGGTCGGGTGACCATCGGTGGGTGCTGAGCCCTATTCTCACGATGCCGGAGACGGTGCCGTACGAGTTCGGGAGGTTGCCGTGGCCACACGGGACGTCGAAGCACTGGCCGAGGCCCGGGACCGGCTCCGGTCCGCCCACCTGCGCCCGAGGTCCGAGCGGCCGGCGTCGAGTGCCCGGGGCCTGCACCACACGGCGCTCATCAGCGGCGACGTGGAGCGGACGATCCGGTTCTACCAGGACCTGCTCGAGTTCCCGCTCACCGAGCTCATCGAGAACCGTGACTACCCGGGCTCGTCCCACTTCTTCTTCGACATCGGCAACGGCAACCTCCTGGCGTTCTTCGACTTCCCGGGCCTGGACGTGGGTCCCTACGCCGAGGTCCTCGGCGGCCTGCACCACGTCGCGATCTCCGTGGCGTCCGCGCGCTGGGAGGCCTTGACGGCGAAGCTGGAGGCTGCGGGCGTGCCGCACGAGGTGCACAGCGAGGTGTCGGTCTACTTCCAGGACCCGGACGGCGCCCGCGTCGAGCTGATCTCCGACGAGCTGGGTGAGATGTACGGCAACGTGGTCCGCTGACTCATCCGGCGTGGTCGGCGAGGAAGCGGACCGCCCTCGGGACCGTGCGTAGCCAGTAGGGCGCGTCGTGGTCGCCGGGGTCGAATGCGGCCACCTCCGGCGACGCCGCGTCCGCCAGCTTGCGGGCGGCGTCGACGAACGGGTCGTCGGTGCCGCACCACACGCCCAGCTTCGTGTCGCCCAGGGCGTCGAGGTGCTGGAACGGGTCGGTGGACGCCCACGCCTCCTCACCCGCGAAGGCGTCGCGTGACTCGGCGTCCGGCCAGTCCAGGAACAGTGCCGGGCTCAACGCCGCCACCACGGGGTGCGGCGTCGTGCGCGCGTAGTTCAACGCCCCGTACCCACCCATCGACAGGCCGAACGCGGCGAACGGCGCCGGCTCGAGGTCGCGTTCGGCCAGCCAGCCGGGGAGCTCCTCGGTGAGCATCCGCTGCGGGTCGTCATGGTGGGTGCGGGCCACCCAGTAGTCGTTGCCGCCGTCCACCCCCACCATCGCGAACGGCGGCCTCCCCTCGCCGGCGAGCTGGGTTAGCAGGTCGGGCACCCCCAGCTGCACGAACATCCGGGCGTCCGACCCGCGACCGTGCAGCGCCACACAGACCGGCAGGGTGGAGTCCACCTCGCCGGCCGGGCGCATCACCACCAGCGTGACGTTCCTGCCGCGTGCCTCGGACCGCACGTACTCGACGTTCACCGGGCGGTTCGGCTTCGAGCCGGTCACCGTCGGCGGAGGCAGCGGCGGCGCGGGCGACGAGCAGCCGGCCAGGCCGGCGAGGCCGAGGCCGCTCGCGCCACGAAGAAGGGTTCGCCGTCGCACGCCCCGACCGTATCGTCACCCGGTGGTCGTTCTGGTCGGAATCGACCGGCCGAGCGGTCTCCCGGCCGCGTCCAACGCCTCGACCGCCACGAACGGCGCCGGGTCCGGCAGCTCGATCTCCGTCTCGAAACCGGTCCGCGGTGCCTCCAGCGTCACGCCGAGCCGGTCGGCCGACGGCCCGGCCAGCACACGCCACCGGCTCACGTCCGTCGCGCCGTTCCAGCTCACGTGCACGGTCGTCCCGTCGTCGCCGGCGCGACCGGCCACCGCGGGCGGGGTCGTCGGCCGGCCGGTCCACGGCGCAAGCTTCGCGCGGTAGGAGAAGGTGTTGTCCGGCAGCCTCCCGTGCAGAAGCACCTCGCCGGTCGGGTCGAACGCGGTGAAGCTCGGCCGCGACCCCCAGCCGACGAAGCTGTCGCCGCTCGGCAGGAGCTGGTGGCTGCCCTGGCTGCCGTTGGTCAGCGCGTCCGGGCTCGAGAAGGCACTCACCAGGGAGGCGGTGCGTGCCCGCTCGTCCACCTGGAGCACCAGCGCCCGCGACGGTGAGCCCTGGTCGTCGAGGTTGGACGCGTTGTCCAGCAGGCTGATCCGGCCGCCTGGCCGCCACCGCGCGTCGTGCTGCCAGGCGAACTCCGCGCCGTCGTCGAGGGTGAAGTCGCCGTGCTCGCCGCCCAGCTGCCACAGCACCTCGCCGGTGCGCCGGGAGATCTTGTAGATCGCCTTCGTGTGCCGCGCCGAGATCAGCAGGTCCCCGGCCGCGTCCTCGTCGACCGAGTTGACGTGGAAGTAGTCGTAGGGCTTCTTCGGGTCCTTCGGCAACGGCTCGGCCGAGTCCGACACCGGTACGTGGTCGATGCTGTGCCACTCGAACAGCACCCGGCCGGTCGCGATGTCGACCTCCTGCACCACGCCCTCGCGGACGGACTCGTCGCCGCGCACGGTCGGGTAGCACAGCAGCAGCGCCGTGCCGCGCGGTGTGATCACCATGTCGTGCAGATCCGCCGACTGCCCGTTCCCGGCCCGGACCGTGGCGACCTGCCGGTAGCTCTGGTCGAGCACCACGTACTCGCCGTCGCCCCAGCCGCGCTCCGGTGACGAGCCGTGCCAGTAGGTGAGTACCGGCTCGCCCCGGTAGGTCTGCACCGCGAGGTCGTTCGGGAACGTGCCGTCGTCGTCGAACCGCTTGGTCCACACCGGCTCGCCGGAGGCGTCCACCACGAGCGCGTAACCCTGGGTCTCGCCATCCTCGCGGTCACCGATGCGGGCGAGCAGGACCACGTCCCCGGGATCCATGCCGGCTCTCGACGTCGTGATGTCGACGACCGGCGGTGTCAGGTCCGGCCGGGTGACGTACTCGGCCAGGGGCGGCGCCGTGGTCGGCTTGCTCTTCGGGGCCGCGTCGCCGGGCACGCATCCGCCGAGGACCAGCAGCAGGGGCAGGATCATCGCGAGTCGCCACATAGGACCATTCCAACACGGTCCGGGCACCCCGTGTTATCGAGCGAGTCCTTTGTGGACAGTTTGCCGCGGGAGAGTCGGCGGTTCGACGCCTGCTCAGGTGACGGCCGGCGCTCAGTCGCGGCCCATCCAGGTGGCCACGTTGCCCTCGGCGTCGGCCGGCGTCCACCACGCCGGCGCGTGCTCGTCGGTGACCAGGTGCCCGCCCGCGGCGACCGCCGCCGCGACCCGCGCCTCAGCCTGGTCGTGCGGTACGGAGACGTCGATGTGGATCCGGTTGCGCCGGGCCGCGGCGCGTCCATCGCCTGGAACCAGAACGACGGACCGCTCCCGTGCGGGTCGACGAGGTCTTCGGCACCCAACTCCGCCGGGGTACTTCGCGCTACCGATCCTGTACGGCGACCGGCTGGTGGGCAAGCTCGACGCCATCGCGGACCGCAAAGCCGGGGTGCTGCGGGTTCATGCGATCCACCAGGACGTCCCGTTCACCAAGACCGTGACCGCGGCAGTCGGCCACGAGATCAAGGACCTGGCTCACCGGCTCGAGCTGGACCTCACGCCGCCCGGCTGAGTGCGCACCGCATCCTCGCGCGTGCGACCAGGCCGGTGGTGCTCATCGAGCTCGACCGCCGAGTTGATAGGTGGTGTCGGGGATGTCGGTGACGAACATGTGGCCCGGGGCGTGGGTGATCGCGAACGGGGGTCTCGATGCCGTCAGGGCGGCCTGGGGTGTCACGCCGCAGGCCCAGAACACCGGCACGTCACCGGGTTCGACGTCGGTGGGGTCGCCGTAGGTCGGCTCGGTCAGGTCCGCGATGCCCAGCGCGGCCGGGTCGCCGGTGTGGATCGGGGCGCCGTGGACCGCCGGCATCAGGGCGCTCACCCGGACGGCGGTCTCGACCAGGTGCGGCGGGATCGGGCGCATCGACACGACTAGGGGGCCGTGCAGGCGGCCGGCGGGACGGCACTCGCGGTCGGTCACGTACATCGCCACGTTGCGCCCCTGCGCCACGTGGCGCAGGGGCACGCCGGCCGCCGACAGCGCGCTCTCGAAGGTGAAGCTGCAGCCGATCAGGAACGCCACGAGATCGTCGCGCCAGTGGGCCAGCGCGTCGGTCGGCTCGGCGACCAGCGTGCCGTTGCGCCACACGCGATAGCGGGGCAGGTCGGTACGGAGGTCGGCGTTCGGGGCCAGCGCGGTGCGCGGGCTCCCGACATCCGTCACGTCCAGGACCGGGCACGGTTTCGGGTTGCGCTGGGCGAAGAGCAGCACGTCGTAGGCCCAGTCCCGCGGCACGGCGACGAGGTTCGCCTGCGCGTAGCCGGGCGCCAGCCCCGCGGTCGGGCCGGTCGCGGTGGTCCTGACCTCGTCGGGGGTCACCACCGGATTGTCGGTCAGCCACCGGCACCGCGGAAGCCGGTGTGCCATATGTGGACCGTCACCGGGGCGCGAACGCGTCGACGGCCAGGAAGCGCTCGATCTCGGCCAGGAACACCGGCCACGCCGGCTCGTCCGCGGTGAGGATGTGGTTGCGGCTGTTCAGGAACCGCAGCTCGCAGTCCGGGATGAGCGCGGCCAGCTCCTGCGCCTGCGAGCGCGGCACCCGCAGGTCGTCCCGGCAGTGCAGGATCAGCGTCGGGCACCACACGTGCGGTGCCAGCGCGGACACGTCGATGTGGGCGAACGCGTCGAGGAACCGCACCACGTTCTCGGTGGACGTCGTGGCGCGCTGGAGGTCGTTGAACGCGTCCCACAGCATGCGCGAACCGTCCGGCAGGAACTGGCTCGCGAACACCTGCCGGAACGACGGATCGTCATGCCGCCAGCCGATCCGCGCGAGCTGCAGGTCGAGCGTCGCCTCGTCGCGCTCGGCCACCGTCCTGGCCCGGGCGAGCCGGCCGCGGCTGTAGGCGCCCGCCAGCACCAGGCGGGACACCCGCTCCGGGTGCCGCACCGCGTAGGCGATCGCGACGGCCCCGCCCTGGGACACGCCGAGCAGCGGGAACCGGTCGAGCCCGGCGGCGTCCACCACGAGCTCGAGGTCGTTGACCCACGCGTCGAAGCCGAGATCCGGGACGTCCCAGTCGGACAGCCCGCAGCCGCGCTCGTCGTAGCGGATCAGCCGGTGGTGGTGGGCCAGCCCGTCGAGCCAGTGCGCCCAGATCGCGCTCGACCACTCCAGGTCCAGGTGGGTGAGCCAGTTCGCCGCCTTGACCAGCGGGGGACCGGTGCCCGAGCACGCGTACGCCACCCGCACGCCGTCCGCCGAGACGCAGGGCATGTCGGTGGCCGCGATGGAGGCGATGGAGCTGCGGGACTGCCTGCGCCGCGGCGACCGCGACCTCGCGCGGCGCTTCTTCCGGGCGGCGGCGAAGCGGATCGACGTGGCCTGGCAGCTGGCCGTCGGCGCGGACCTGGCGCTGCCGCAGGTCGAGGGCCCGCGCCCGCGGTCGGTCCGGCTCGTGAACTCCTACGTCCGGCGCCTGCTGATCGCCGCCGAGCGCGACCCGGTCGTCGCCACGCGGTTCGTGCGGGTGAGCGCGTTACTGGAGAAGCCCGCACGGCTGATGACACCGCCGATCGCGGCGCGGGTGATCGCCGGCAACCGCAGGGCCCGGCACCTGGCCGCGGGGCCGAGCGAGCGGGCGCGGCACGAGCGGCGGCAGGTCGTGGCCGGGGCGGGGTCGATCCCGGTCAGCGGGGCCGGGGCGACCGCGCTGGGCGCGGCCGGCGTGCGGTCCAGGCGTCAGCCACGCGGGTGAAGCCGGTCGGGGCCGGGTCGGCGGGGCATGCCGACCCGGCCCCGCACTGTGTCCAGCCCCGCGGACGACCACCCGCGAGTCCTACATTCGGAACAGCCGAGTCCAACATTCGCGAACCCTGAATGTTGGACTCGGCGGTCGTGAATGTTGGACTCGCGGGTCGTGCGTGTTGGACTCGCGAAAGTTTCGTTAACTGAACCGCTTCACCAGTTGGCGGAAAGTCGCGATCGGTCCCAATAATCACTGAACTTGTTAAGTTTCTGGGCATTCGAAGATCGACCGCGTATGGTCTGACACATTCGCTGGCCAGCTCCACTTTCTCCACTGATCCGGTTCAGTGCGTCCGCGACGGCGCGAGAGGCGACGATGCTCCTCATCGACGGACGGCCGTGGCTCGGTGCCAACTTCTGGTCCCGGGTCGGCGGGCCGCTCATGTGGCGTCGCTACGACCCGGACGTCATCCACCAGGAGCTGCGGGTCCTGCGCGAGCACGGCCTGAACCTCACCCGCTCCTTCTTCTACTGGCCGGACTTCCACCCCGAGCCAGACCGGGTCGACGAGGAGCTGTGCGCCCGGTTCGCCGACTTCCTCGACCAGCACGTCGAGGCCGGCATGCGGACGATCCCGACGTTCATCGTCGGCCACATGTCCGGGGAGAACTGGGACCCTTCCTGGCGCGCGGGCCGTGACCTCTACGGCGACGTCTGGCTGGTCGCCCGCCAGGCGTGGTTCGTCAAGGAGATGACCAGGCGGTTCCACGCTCACCCGGCGATCGCGGCCTGGCTGCTGTCCAACGAGATGCCCATCTACGGCGAGCCCGCGCCCGCCGAGCGCGTCACCCCGTGGGCGCAGCTCATGATCGACGCCGTCCGCGCGGGCGGTGGGACCCAGCCCGTGTCGGTGGGGGACGGGGCCTGGGGGATCGAGATCACTGGGGTGGACAACGGGTTCTCCGTCCGCGACCTCGCCGGCCTCACCGACTTCGTGGGCCCGCACGTCTACCGGATGGAGAACGACGTCGTCCGCCAGCACCTGACGGCCGCGTTCATCTGCGCGCTGGCCGCCACGATGGGCAAGCCCGTCGTGCTCGAGGAGTTCGGCGTCACCGACAACTTCACCTCGCAGGAGCACGCCGCGCACTACTACCGGCAGATCCTGCACAACACGCTGCTCGCCGGCTCGACCGGCTGGATCGCCTGGAACAACACCGACTACGACGACCTGTTCGACCAGGATCCCTACCGGCACCATGCGTTCGAGATGCACTTCGGGCTCACCGACGCGCGGGGCACACCCAAGCCGCAGCTGGTGGCCGTCCGGGAGTTCGCCGAGGTCCTGTCCCACGTGGACTTCCCGGCCTGCGTTCGCCCGGCGCCTGAGGCCGCGCTCGTCGTACCGTCCTATCTGGAGCGCGCGTACCCGTTCACCGTGCCGTCCGACCGCACGTTCGTGTTCGACGTGCTGCGCCAGGCCTACGTCGCCACCCGTGAGGCCGACCTCCAGGTGGAGCCGGCCCGCGAGGCCGACGGGCTGCCAGAAGACCGCAAGCTCTACCTCGTGCCGTCGGCCAAGCAGCTCACCGCACCCGCTTGGCGCGACCTGGCCCGGTTCGCCGAGGAAGGTGCGACCATCTACGTGTCCTACAGCCCTGGCGGCAACGCCGTCCAGCGCGGCCCGTGGCACGCCGACGTCAACGGCATGTTCGGCATCGAGCACCAGCTCCGCTACGGCCTGCTCGACCCGATCGAGGACGACGAGGTGACCGTCCGGTTCCTCCGCGACCTGGGCCCGATCCTCGAGGGGACCGAGCTGCGGTTCCCGACGGGCGGCGGCGAGAACGCCTACCTGCCGGTGCGACCGGCCGGTGCGGAGGTCGTCGCGGTGGACCGGCACGGGCGGCCGGCGCTGCTGGGGCGGCGCGTCGGGTCGGGCCGGATCGTGCTGTGCACGTACCCGATCGAGGCCCTCGCGGCGGCCACCCCGCGGGTCAACCCCGAGCCGTCCCACCGGATCTACGCCGCGCTGGCGGACCTCGCGGGCGTCGTGCGGCCGGTGACCGTGGCGGACCCGCTCGTGCACGCCGCCACACTGTCGCACGAGGACGGTCGCCGGTTCGTCTGGCTCGTCAGCCAGTCGCCCGCCGACCGGACCGTACGGCCGGTCGCGGCCGGAAAGCTGACCGAGCTCGAGTCCGAGCAGCCGGTCGATGAGGTGACGCTGCCCGCCTTCGGGGTCCGGGTGCTGCAGCTGACGCTCGAATCCTGAGCAGTCGAATAAGGAGAGATCACGATGCGAAACCGGTTGAGGTTTCTGATCCTGCTCCTGTCGGCCGGAATGCTGGCGGCTGCCTGCACCGGCGCGGACGGCGGCGACCCCGGTGGCGATGCCGCCGGCGACGGGAGCTACCCCAGGGCGGAAACCCTGTTCACCAGTGGCACCCAGTGGGGCCCACCGTCCAACTGGAACCCGATCATGAACTGGACCTACGCCACCGGCACGGTCGGCCTGGTCTACGAGACGCTGTTCCTCTACGACCCGCTCACCGACGAGTTCGAGCCGTGGCTCGCCGAGAAGGGCGACTGGACCGACGACACCACCTACGAGGTGACCCTGCGCGACGGTCTCACGTGGAGCGACGGGAAGCCGATCACCGCCGAGGACGTGGTGTTCACCGTGAACCTCGGCGAGATGGAGTCGGTGCCCTACCACCCCCTGTGGGAGTTCCTCGACAGCGCCGAGGCCGTCGACGACCTGACCGCTCGCTTCACCTTCAAGGAACCGCGCTACCAGCAGTGGGCGAACTGGGTCTACTTCAACCCGATCGTGCCGAAACACCTGTGGGAGAACAAGTCCGAGGAGGACGTGACCGCGGGCGCGAACGAGAAGCCCGTCGGCTCCGGCCCGTACCTGTACGAGACGCACGACCAGGACCGCCAGGTGTGGAAGAAGAACGACAAGTGGTGGGGCAAGGAGATGCTCGACCTCGACGTGAAGCCCACGTACGTCATCGACATCGTCAACACCAGCAACGAGGCCGCGCTCGGCCAGCTGCTGCAGGGCGGCATCGACCTCTCCAACAACTTCCTGCCGGGCATCGCCACGCTCGTCAAGGGCGGCTACCAGCTCCAGACCTACTACCCCGAGGCGCCGTACATGCTGGCGGCCAACACGACCTGGATGGTGCCGAACACGACCAAGGCGCCGATGAACGACCCCAAGTTCCGCCAGGCGCTCGCGAACTCGGTCGACGTCGGCAAGATCGTCAACTCGGTGTACGGGCAGATCGTCCAGGCCGCGGACCCGACCGGGCTGCTGCCCATCTGGGACAAGTACATCGACAAGGCGCAGGTCGACCGGCTCGGCTACTCGTTCAACACCGGCAAGGCCAAGCGGCTGCTGGCGCAGGCCGGCTACCGGGACACCAACGGCGACGGGCTCGTCGAGGGCAAGGACGGCGCGAAGATCGACCTGAAGCTCGCGACGCCGTCCGGCTGGACCGACTGGAACGAGGCCGCCCGGGTGATCGCCGAGGGCGCCAAGGCGGCCGGAATCTCGGTCACCTCGGAGACGCCGGCCGACACCGTGGTGCAGGACATGCGCGAGAGCGGCGAGTTCGACATCATCCTGGACAACCAGCGGCAGATGGACAACACGCCGTGGCGCTACTACGAGTACGTGTTCGGGCTGCCGGTCCACAAACAGCAGACCACAGTCAACTACGGCCGCTACGAGAACGCGCAGGCGTGGGCGCTTGTCAACCAGCTCGACGGCACCAAGATCGACGACCTGGCCGGGATGAAGGCGATCTCCTCGCAGCTGCAGCGCATCCAGCTGACCGACATGCCGGCGATTCCCTTGTGGTACAACGGCTTGTGGGCCCAGGCCAGCAATGCCGTGTGGACGAACTGGCCGTCGGCCGAGCAAGGCGGACCCAACTACCTGCCGACCATGTGGCGTGGCTACCTCCAGCGGGACGCCATCAAGATGTTGACCGAGCTGCGGCCCGCCGAGAAGAAGTGACCGATGGCTCGTTACTTCGGCCGAAAGCTGCTGATCTACGCCCTCACCTTCTTCGTGGCGGTCACGATCAACTGGCTGATCCCCCGGTTCATGCCGGGGGATCCGGTCCGGAGCATGGTGGCACGGGCCGGGCTGCAGACGCCCGAGGGCGTGGCGGCCATGCGGGAGTACTACTCGGCCCTGTTCGGGTTCGACGTCCCCGTGTGGCAGCAGTACCTCAACTTCTGGGGCGGTCTGTTCCGCGGTGACCTCGGGGTGAGCCTGTGGGCGTTCCCGCAGCCGGTCACGGGCATCATCCTCGCCGCGGTGCCCTACACGCTCGGCCTGCTCATCCCGGCGATCCTGCTGAGCTACTGGGCCGGCAACAAGTTCGGCGCCTACGCCGCACGCAAGAAGGTGCTCGACAACACCGTCCTGCCGGTCTGGTACGTGCTCACCGCGACGCCGTACATGTGGCTGGCGATCCTGCTCGCGTGGGGGCTGGGCAAGGTTGCCGGCATCTTCCCGGTCGGCCGCAGCTTCAGCGCGTCGCTCGAGCCGGCCTGGTCGTGGCTGTTCATCAACGACCTGATCAGCCACTGGTTCCTGCCGTTCCTGTCGCTGTTCCTGGTGGCCTTCGGCGGCTGGGCGATCGGGATGCGCAACCTGATCATCTACGAGCTGGAGGCGGACTACGCGCACTACCTCGGGGCGCTCGGCGCGCCCACGAAGCTGGTCCGCCGCTACGCCTACCGCAACGCGATGCTCCCGCAGATCACCGGGCTCGCGCTGCAGCTGGGCGTGATCGTCGGCGGCGCGGTGGTCACCGAGATCGTCTTCGACTACCGCGGGCTGGGCTACCTGGTGCTCGAGGCGATCAAGACGAACGACTTGTTCCTCCTGCAGGGCATCTTCCTGTTCATCGTGATCGGGGTGCTGGTGGCCAACTTCGTCATCGACATCGTCTACGTCCTGGTCGATCCCCGGACCAGGACCGGGATGGGAGGCGGGTCGGCGTGACCACGTCGGACAGGGCGCCGGAGGCTGTCGGCCCGGACGAGCCCGTCGCGGTGCCGGGCGGGCCGGTACCCGAGCTCGCGGCCGTGCCCGGGGTCGCCGTCGTCCCGGCGGCGGGGGTCCGCCGGGAGGCGCTGTACTTCGCGGTGCGCAACCGCAAGCTCGTGGGCGGGCTCTCCGTCGTGGTGCTGTTCCTCCTCGCGGCGCTCGTCGGGCCGTGGTTCACCTCGGCCGACCCGCTCGCCTACGTCGGCCCGCCGGCCGCGGCGCCGTCGGGCGAGTACTGGCTCGGCACGACGACGTTCGGCCAGGACGTGGCGTCCCAGTTCGTGCACGGGTTGCGGGCGACGTTCTTCGTCGGCGTGGTGGCCGGGCTGATCGCCGGGGTCATCGGCATGCTCATCGGGTTCACCGCGGGCTACCGGGGCGGGATGGTCGACGAGATCCTGAACATGATCACGAACGTCGTGCTGGTGCTGCCCGTGCTCGCGGTGCTCATGATCATCGCCGCCTACCTCCAGGTCCGCGACGTCCAGGTGCAGGCCGTGATCATCGGGCTGTTCTCCTGGCCGTGGGTGGCCAGGGCGGTTCGGGCACAGACGTTCTCCTTGCGGGCCAGGGAGTTCGTCGACCTCGCGAAGCTGAGTGGCGCGCCGGTGCGCCGGATCATCCTCCGCGAGATCGCCCCGAACATGGCCTCCTACCTGTTCATGGTGTTCATCCTGCTGTTCGGCGGCTCGGTGCTGTTCGCCGCGACGCTCGACTTCATCGGACTGGGTCCCACCGACGGCATCTCGCTCGGGCTGATGCTCAACCACGCCAAGCAGTGGAGCGCGATGAACCTCGGCATGTGGTGGTGGTTCATCCCGCCGGGCCTGGGCATCACGATGATCGTCGGCGCGCTCTACATCATGAACGTCGGCCTGGACGAGGTGTTCAACCCGAAGCTGCGGGAGATGTAGATGAGTCTCGTCGTCGACGACCTGCGGGTGTACTACCGGACCTTGCGCGGTGACGTGCGGGCGCTGGACGGCGTGAGCTTCTCGGTGACCGACGGGGAGATCATGGGGCTGGTGGGGGAGTCCGGCTCCGGCAAGACCACGCTCGGCAAGAGTCTCATCCGGCTGGACAGTCGGATGAGGCACGTCGGCGGCGCGGTCACGCTCGACGGCCGGGAGCTGCCGATCGGGACCGACGCGAAGATGAACGAGTTCCGGTTCACCGAGGTCTCGATCGTCCCGCAGTACGCGATGAGCGCGATGAACCCCACCCGCAAGATCGGCAGGATGGTGCGCGAGCTGGTCGAGTCGCGGCGGATCAGGTTCGCCACCGTCCGGTCCGAGCTGGACAGCCGGCTCGAGCTCGTCGGCCTCGACCGGGCCGTGCTCGACCGGTACCCGATCGAGCTCTCCGGCGGGATGAAGCAGCGGATGGTCATGGTGATCTCGACGCTGCTCAACCCGTCGCTGCTGATCGCCGACGAGGTCACCTCCGCGTTGGATGTGTCGACCCAGCGCGCGGTGGCCCGGACGCTCGCCCGCTTCCGCGACGAGGACCTCGTGCGCAGCATGATCGTGATCACCCACGACGTGTCGCTCGTCTACCAGATCGCGGACAGCATCACGGTGATGTATGCGGGCAAACTGGCCGAGAAGGCACCCACCGACGTGCTCGTCGACTCGCCCCGCCACCCTTACACCCAACTGCTGATCTCCTCGCTGCCCGAGGTGGGCGTGCGCTACGGCGGCAAGCGGCTCAGCGGGATCCCCGGCAGCCCGCCGCAGCTGCTGAACCCTCCCACCGGGTGCCGCTTCCGCGACCGCTGCCCGCTCGCCTTCGACAAGTGCGCCGAGGAGCCGCCGTTCGTCGAGATCGAGCCGAACCACTCGGTCGCCTGCTGGAAGGCCTCGTGATGCTCAAGCTGGACCGGATCTCGAAGACCTACCGGGTGGGCGCGTTCGCCGGCAAGGACCTGCCGGCGGTGCGGGACGTCAGCTTCGACATCCGGCCGGGCGAGGTGGTGTCGCTGATCGGCGAGAGCGGCAGCGGCAAGTCCACGATCGGCCGGCTGATCCTGCGGCTCGACCGGGCGACCAGCGGCACGATCACCTTTGACGGCACGGACATCTCCTCGCTGCGGCGCGGCGGGCTGAAGTCGTACTACCGCACGACCCAGGGTGTGTTCCAGGACCCGTTCAGCTCCTACAACCCGGTGTTCAAGGCGGACCGGGTGCTCGCGATGATCCGGACCGCGTACTTCCCGGGAACGAGCGACGCGGCGTGGCGGACCAAGGTGGACGATGCGCTGGCGGCAGTGAGCCTCAACCCCGCCGCGGTGCTCGACCGGTACCCGCACCAGCTCTCCGGCGGGCAGCTGCAGCGGCTGCTGATCGCGCGGGCGCTGCTGCTGGACATCAAGCTGCTGGTGGCCGACGAGGTGATCAGCATGCTCGACGCGTCGACCCGCATCGACGTGCTCAACCTGCTGGCCGACCTCAAGGAGCGCGGCCTCGCGGTCCTGTTCATCACCCACGACCTGTCGCTCGGCAACTACCTGAGCGACCAGACGGTGATCCTGCGCCGCGGGTCGGTGGTGGAGCGCGGATCGACGGAGAAGGTGTTCGGCAACCCGCTGCATCCCTATACGAGGACACTGCTGGCGTCGGTCCCGCAGCTGCGTCGCAAGTGGGCGGAGGAGGACGTCGCCGAGTCGGCGGGCCCGTGCCTCTACCACCAGCGACACCCGGGCGAGGGGCCCGATCTCGCCGAGGTCGAGGACGAGCATCTCGTGGCATGCTTCAAGCTCCACGAGGGACGGAAATGCGGTAACGAGTGACGAAACGTGTGACGATCACCGACATCGCCAGGAGGGCCGGACTGTCCAAGGGGGCGGTCTCCTACGCGCTCAACGGCCAGCCCGGGGTGTCGGAGTCGACGAGGCAGCGGGTGCTGCAGATGGCGCTGGAGATGGGCTGGCATCCCAACAGCGCGGCCAAGGCGCTGTCCGGTGCCCGCGCGGGGGCGTTCGGGCTGGTGCTGGCCCGGCCGGCGAGCACGCTCGGGGTCGAGCCGTTCTTCATGAAGCTGATCTCCGGGATGGAGAGCGCGATGGCCTCGTCGCAAACCGCGCTGCTGCTGCAGGTCGTCGCCGACCACGACGCGGAGATCGCCACGTACCGCCGCTGGTGGGCCGAGCGGCGGGTCGACGGGGTGTTCCTCATCGACCTGGAGGTGCACGACAAGCGGGTGCCGGTGCTGGAGGAGCTCAAGCTGCCGGCGATGGTCGTCGGCGGACCCGGCAACCACGGCACCCTGCCCGGCGTGTGGATCGACGACACGAGCGCGATGGTCATGGTCATGGAGTACCTGGCGGCGTTGCGGCACCGGCGGATCGCGCGGGTCGCGGGCGTGCCGGGGATGCTGCACACGGAGGTGCGCAAGGAGGCCTTCGACGAGGTGTCGGCGCGGATCGGGCTGGCGTGGTCGACCACGATCAACACCGACTACAGCCCGGAGGAGGGCGCGCAGGCGACCCGGCGGTTGCTGTCCGCGAGCACCCGGCCCACCGCGATCGTCTACGACAACGACGTGATGGCGGTCGCCGGAGTGTCGGTGGCGCACGAGATGGGCGTCGACGTTCCGGGCGATCTGTCGATCATGGCGTGGGACGACTCGGTGCTGTGCGAGATCGTCCACCCGCCGATCACCGCGGTCAGCCGGGACATCACCGGCTACGGCGTACACGTGGCGGAGCGGTTGCTCGCGCTGCTGGACGACGATCTCGACGGCCAGGCCGTGCGTGACTTCGAGGGCGTGCCGCCGAGGCTGGTGGTGCGGGGCAGTACCGCCCGCCCGGTCCGAAGTAGCGTCGGGGCATGACGCCCGAGGTGTTGCTGACCACCACGCGCAGTGTCCGCAAGCGGCTGGATCTCGACCGCCCGGTGCCGCTGGACCTCGTCCGGCGCGCTCTCGAGATCGCGCTGCAGGCCCCGAGCGGCTCGAACCGCCAGACGTGGCAGTGGCTGGTCGTCACCGACGCGGCGCAGCGGGCCCGCATCGGCGCCGTGTACGCGAAGGCCTGCGCGGCCTACCTCGCCACCGGCGGCGCCGCGGGCAACCTCTTCGCCGACGACCCGGTGCGGTCGGCGGTCCAGCGGCGGGTCCACGACAGCGTGGCGCACCTGGCCGACCGCATGGGCGACGTCCCGGTCCTGGTGGTTCCGTGCATCCGGACCGGCGGGCCGCTGCAGGCCGGCAACCAGGCCGGCCTGTGGGGCTCGGTCCTGCCGGCGGCGTGGAGCTACATGCTCGCCGCGCGCTCGTTCGGCCTCGGCACCGCGTGGACCACCCTGCACCTGGCCCACGAGCGGGAGGTCGCCGAGATCCTCGACCTCCCCGGTGGCGTCCACCAGGCCGCGCTGATCCCGACCGCGTACTACACGGGTGAGACCTTCAAGCCCGCCGCCCGCCAGCCCGTCGACGAGGTCCTCCACGTCGACCGCTGGTGAGTCCTATCCGGAGCTTCCTCCCGGTTCCGACCGGGCGCTCGGTGCGCGCCCGGCTCGGTGCCGCAGCACGAGGGTGATCGTCAGGCACACGGCCACCGGAACGGCGACCAGCGCGGGCAGGGCCAGCTCCGAGGTCGCCTGCATCGAGTAGCCGATGGCGGCGGGCAGCGTCACGTTGCCGATCATGGCGGCGGTCAGCAGCACGGCGTTGCCCCGGCGCGGGTCCGGGTGCGTGGACGCGTGCCACGCCAGCGCGGTGGGGAACACCGGACCGGCCAGGGCGCCGGCCAGCAGGTAGCCGGCCGGGGCGACATCGGGCACCGCGATCAGCGCGAGCGCGCAGAAGGCCGCGGTCAGGGTCGCCGCGATGATCCGGGCCGGTGGCCGGCCCGCGGTGAGCAGCGGGATCGCCAGCCTGCTCGCGGCCATGCCCAGCCAGAACAGCGACGTCAGCGCCGAGGCGGTACCTGGTGCGTAGCCGTGCGCCTCCAGGTGCACGGTCTCCCAGCTGCTCAGCCCCGTCTCGAGGCCGGCGTAGCAGAACAGCAGGGCGCAGAACAGCGCCACCACCGCCGGCGAGTCGCCACCGGCCGGCGGGGCGTCGCGCGGCCGGACCCCGCCGAGGTCCCGCGCCGGCAGCGTGAGCAGGATCGCGACGGCCAGCACGCCGAACAGGTACGGGTAGCCGACTCCCCGGGTCACGCCCACCAGCGCCGGGCCGGCCGCCGCGCCCAGGCCGAACACGCCGTTGACGACGTTGGTGAGGGTCACGCCGCGCTGACCGGGCTGGCTCGCCATCGCGGTGTTGACGACCAGCACGAGCCCGCCGAAGCCGAGTCCCGCCACGAGCACCGCGAGCAGCGGCAGCGGCCACGGACCGCGGACGACCAGCCCGGCACTCCCGAGGAGCAACAGCACCGCCGGCCCGACGACGAGGTAGGCCCGCGCCCACCGCTCGGTGAGCACGCCGCCGATCACCGTGCTCGCCAGCGAGCCGGCGAAGAACCCGCTGACGAGCAGCCCGGCGGTCGCGCCGGTCAGCCCGTTGTCGTCACGGACGATCGGGATGAGCGGTCCCAGCGTCGACTGGAACAGTCCGAGCAACCCGAAGAGCACCACGCATCGGAGGACCACCCCGGGTCAGCCGTGGCTCTCGCACCACTTCTTGAGCGAGGAGGCTTCGGTGTCGACCGCGGCGCGGACGGCCTTGCCGGCGAGCAGGCCGGCCACCGGCGCGAGCACCCCGCGCGCGGTGAACGTCAGCTCGGCGACGACCGCGCCCCGCTCGTCGGTGCGGATGACGTGGTCGGCCGACAGCTGCAGACCGGTGCCGGAGGTGACCCAGGTGAAGGATGTGCCGGGGGTCAGCTCGGTGACCGTCCAGGTTCGCACGGGCTGCTTCGGCTGGCGGACCTCCGCCTTGCTGCCCACCCGAAGCTCACCGTCGTCGAGCCGGCGAATCTCGGTCATCGTGGGCGTCCACTCGGGCCACTTCTCGACGGCGGTGATCGTCTGCCACACCAGCTCGGCCGGCGCGTCGATCGGCGTGCTCACCTCGTGTCGCATGGGCCCTCCACTTCGATCGGTGTGATCGAACTGTATCGGCCTACGTCCGTGCCGCCGCTTGGTGCTCCTCCGCGCGGAGCCAGTACGCCGACGCGATCAGGACCATTCCGACGAACACCACCAGGGTGCCGCGCCAGGCCATGTCGACGAGCCACCCCACGACGACGGCCGCCACCGCCACGGCCCACCCCCCGAGCACCCAGCGCGGCACGCGCCGGCGGACCGCGAGGACGGCGAGGCCGCTCAGCACGACCAGCGCGATCCGCCAGTACTCACCGAGCCAGGCCCACATCAGCCCATCGTACCCCGCCGGGTCGTGCGTGCGGTCGGGGTCGCGGTGGTCGGGTCGGCCGGCCAGGGGTGCTTCGGGTAGCGGCCGCGCAGCTCGGTGCGGACCTGCTGGTAGCCCTCGCGCCAGAAGGAGGTGAGGTCGCGGGTGATCGCGACCGGGCGGCCGGCGGGGGAGAGCAGGTGCAGCAGCACCGGGACGCGGCCGTCGGCGATCGTCGGCGTCGTGGTCCAGCCGAACGCCTCCTGCACCTTCACCGCGAGCACGGGCTCGTCGGCGGTGTAGTCGACCTTGACCCGCGCGCCGGACGGCACGGCCAGCCGGTCCGGCGCGAGCTCGTCGAGCCGGCCCGCCGCCGGCCAGGGCTGCAGCCGGGACAGCGCGTCGTGCGCGTCGACCCTGGCGAGGTCTGCCCGGCGCCGGGCCCGGGTGAGCTCCGGCCCGAGCCACACCGGCGCGGCGTCGAGCAGGGCGGCGTCGTCCATGGCGGGCCACGGATCGCCGAGGGCACGGTTCAGCAGCGCGAGCCGCGCGCGCAGGCGGGTGCCGGCGTCGGTCCACCGCAGCAGGCCGAGGCCCTCCTCGCGCAGGCCGTCGAGGAGCGCGTCCCGCAGCCGCTCGCGGTCCGGGTCGGTCAGCGGGCGCTCTCGCAGCACGATCGCGCCGAGGCGGGTGACCCGGCGGGTGACCACGTCGCCGCCGACCCAGCCGATCTCGTCCACAGTGGACAGCAGGGCCGGTGCCGCGCGTTCCGCGAGGGCCTGGTCGGCGCGGGCCGCCAGGCGGATCTTGCCCTGGGTTCGGCCGGGTTGGCGGTCGGCGCTCGCGACGGCCAGCCACTCGGCGTCCGCGGCGCCGTCGAGCTCGGCCGCGGTGCCGCCGGCCATCAGGTAGACCCGCGACCCGGCCGCGCGCCGGCGGGCCAGCCGCTCGGGATGGGCGAGCGCCACGACGAGCGCCGGGTCCGCTGTCCCGGCCGGGCGGTCCGGGACCAGGGCGGCGAGCCGCCGCACCTCCTGCCGCCAGCGCGGGGAGCCGTCCCGGCGCAGCGCGCGCACCGAGTCGGCGACATCGGTGCTCGTGGCGAGGGTGTCGTCGTCGAGCAGGGCCACCACCTCGGCCGCGGCCGTGGCGCCCATCGCGTCCGCGCCGTCGAGCAGGGCCCTGGCCAGCCGGGGGTGCAGGCCGATGCCGGCGATCCGCCGCCCGCGGTCGGTGACCGCGCCCGCCTTGTCCAGCGCGCCCAACGCGGTCAGCACGGCCCGGCCGGCGGCCAGCGCGCCGGGCGGCGGCGGGTCCCACCAGTCCAAACCGGCGCCGTCGGGCGTGCCCCAGCAGGCCAGCTCGAGCGCGAGCCGGGTGAGGTCGGTGGTCCGGATCTCCGGCTCCGGCTGGGCCGGCAGCGTGGTGTGCTCGTGCTCCGGCCAGCATCGGTACACCCGCCCGGCCGCCTCCCGTCCGGCCCGGCCGGCGCGCTGTTCGGCCACCGACGCCGACACCCTGGTGGTGACGAGCCCGGACAGGCCGCGGCGGTGGTCCATCCGCGACACCCGGGCGAGGCCGGAGTCCACGACCGCGCGCACGCCCGGCACGGTGAGGCTGGACTCGGCGACCGCGGTGGCGAGCACCACCCGGCGTTCCGTGCCCGGCCGCAGCGCCGCGTCCTGGCGCGCGGCCGGGAGCCGGCCGTGCAGCGGCACGACGTTCACGCCGCCGAGCAGCGCGGTGGTCCGGGCGATCTCGCCGACCCCTGGCAGGAACACCAGCACGTCACCGTCCGATTCGGACAGTGCGATCCGCGCGGCGCGGGCCACGCAAGCCTCGATGCGCTCGCCGCGGGCCGGCGGCGTGTGGGTCACGGTGACCGGGAAGGTCCGCACGTGCGCGCGGATCACCGGCGTGCCGTCGCCGAGCAGCTCGACGAGCCGGTCGGTGGCGACGGTGGCCGACGTCGCGAGGAGCCGCAGGTCCGGACGCAGCCCGGCGCGGGCGTCGAGCACGAGCGTCAGCAGCAGGTCCGCGTCGAGGTGGCGTTCGTGGCACTCGTCCAGCAGCACGACGTCGGTGCCGGGCAGGCTCGGGTCGGACTGCAGCCGCCGGACCAGGAGCCCGGTGGTGACCACCTCGATGCGGGTGTCGCGCGAGGTCTTCCGGTCGCCGCGCACCGCATAGCCCACGGTGGCGCCCACCGGCTCGCCGAGCAGGGCCGCCATCCGCGCGGCCGCAGCCCTGGCCGCGAGCCGCCGCGGCTCGGCGACCACCACCTTGCCTGCCGTCGTCGCCGCGAGCGCCAGCGGAACGATCGTGGTCTTGCCGGTGCCGGGCGGCGCGACCAGCGCCGCGGTGCCGTGGTCGGCCAGCGCGGCCGTCACGTCGTCGAGGACCGCGCGTACCGGCAGCTCGGGCAGATCCGCGGGAAGGCGCACGAGCACGAGTCTGCTGTACCGCCGGGCGTCAGTCCCAGGTGACCGGGAGCTTGTGCAGCCCGTAGACCGTCGCGTCGTCCTTGACCGGCAGCTCGTCGAGCGGGACGGCCACCCGCAGCGTCGGGATGCGGGCGAACAGCGTGTCGAACACGACCCGCAGCTCGACGCGGGCCAGGTTCTGGCCGAGGCACTGGTGCGCGCCGAAGCCGAACGCGACGTGGTTGCGGGCGCCGCGGTCGATGTCGAGCCGCTCGGGGTCGGGGAAGACCGCCGGGTCGTGGTTGGCCGACAGGTTCGCCGTGAGCACGCCCTCGCCGGCCTTGACCGGCACGCCGCCGATCTCGGTGTCGGCCACCGCCACGCGCGAGGTGACCCACTCGACGATCGTGAGGCGCCGCAACAGCTCCTCGACCGCGTTCGGCGTCTTCGACGGGTCCCGCCGGATCGCGGCCAGCTGGTCGGGACTCTCCAGCAGCGCCACGGTACCCAGCGAGATCATGTTCGCCGTGGTCTCGTGCCCGGCGATGAGCAGCAGCAGCGCGAGGCTGGTGAGCGCGTCGTGGTCCTCGCGGTCGTCGGCCCTGCGCGCCAGGACCTGCCGGCCGATCAGGTCGTCGGTGGGGTCGGCCTCCTTCGCCTTCACCAGCTCGTCCATGTAGGACCGCAGCTCGCGGCGCGGCGAGCATCGCGTCGATGTGCTCGTCCACGACCTGCTGGATGCGCGGTCGCAGGGCCGCGAGCCGCTTGACGGTGAACTCGCCGAGCACCGCGCGCCGGGCCGGACCGTGCTCCGGCGGGTCCATCGAGATCAGCGACGGCTTGAGCTCCGGCCGCGACTGCCGCTCCTGCCTGCGGATCACCATCGGGAAGTTCGGGTTGAACCGGTTGGCACTGACGTTCGGGTCGGTGAGCAGCGCGCGGACGTCCTCGTGCCGGGACGCCGCCCACGCCTGCTGCCCGGACTTCAACGTCACCCTGGTCATCGGCCCGGCCTCGCGGCGGACGAGGTGGCCGTCGGTGGTGTGGAAGGGGCAGCCGCGCGGCGGCGGGAAGGTCGGCTCCGTCATCGATGTCCCCCTTGTGCGGATCTGGCACCTTTGCGGATCTGGAAGATTTCCGTCCGGTTGCTCCCGACGGTAGTCATTCGGACGCGCTCCGTCCAGGGACGGGGTGCGATACTCAGCGGCATGACGCCGGACGCCGCGACACCGCTGCGGTCCGACGCGCGCCGCAACCGGGACCAGATCCTGCGCGTGGCCAAGGAGATCTTCGCCGAGCAGGGCGTCTCCGTGCCGATGGAGGAGATCGCGCGGCGGGCCGACGTGGGCGTCGGCACGCTCTACCGCCGGTTCCCCGACCGCGAGGCGCTGATCCGCGCGGTGTTCCGGGACAGTTTCCGCACGGTGGCCACCGAGACGCGGGCGGCGCTCGAGGAGGAGCCGACCGCGTGGGACGCGCTCGTGCGGATCATGGGTCAGTCCGCGCACCTGCGGCTGTCCATGCGGCTGCATGCCTACTCGGCGGCGGTCGCCGCGATCGTCGAGGCCGACGAGGAGTCCGAGCGCTTCCGCCGCGCGGCGGTCGACGTGCTGGAGCAGGTGATGGCGCGGGCACAGGCGGAAGGGACACTTCGCCGGGACGTGGACGTCGGCGACCTGACGATGCTGTTCGTGTCGGTGGTGCACCAGCCGCACAACCTGCCAGCGGAGGCCGCGCGCATGGCCCCCGGCCGGGTGCTCGCGATCATGCTCGAGGGCCTGCGCGCGCCGGCCGCGGACCCGCTGCCCGGCCGGCCACTCACCCGGGCCGACGTCGACGCGGGCTTCTGACCCGGCGTCAGTCGGCTGTGAGCGATATCGCCTGGCTCGGGCACATGTCGACGGCCTCCTCGACGCTCGCGAGCCGCTCGCCCTCGACGTGCTCGACGAGCACCACGACGGTGCCGTCGTCGTCGCTCTGGTCGAAGACGGCCGGCTCGGTGAGCACGCACTGCCCGGCGCCGACGCAGCGGGCGGTGTCCGTGACGACCTTCATGTCGCGACCTCCTTCTCGCTCTACGGCGACCGTACCGGGTGTGATCGGCGTCGCGCCCGTGACCTGTCACGGATCCTGAGGCTGCCCAGTCAACCTTGCGACATCATCGTTTCCACAGGGAGAACGTCATGACGCACATCGTGGTTCTCGGCGCCGGCTACTCGGGGCAGATCGCGGCGAACCTGGCTGCCCGGCGGGCCGACGCGACAGTGACGCTGGTCAACGATCGGGACCGGTTCGTGGAGCGGGTTCGGCTGCACCAGTTCGCCGCGGGGCAGGAGCTGCGCGAGCGCAAGATCGCCGACCTGCTCCGGGGGAGTGGCGCGTCGCTCGTGGTCGACCGGGTCACGCGGATCGACCCGCGGACCCGCACCGTCGAGCTGGCGGCGGGCGAGCCGCTCCACTACGACACGCTGATCTACGCGCTCGGCAGCCATGCCGACCTGGAGTCGGTGCCGGGCGTGGCCGAACACGCGTTCACCGTGGCAGGTGCCGAGCAGGCGGTGCGGCTGCGCGACCGGCTCGCGTCCGGCGGGACGGTCACGGTCGTCGGCGGCGGGCTGACCGGCATCGAGGCGGCGACCGAGCTCGCCGAGTCGCACCCGGACCTGAAGGTGCGGCTGCTCACCGGCGACGTGCTCGGCGCGCGGCTGTCCGAGCGAGGCGGCCGCTACCTGCGCCGTACATTCGACCGGCTGGGGATCGAGATCCGCGACGAGGTGCGGGTCGCGGCGGTGCGCGCGGACGGCGTCGAGCTGGTCGGCGGCGAGCACGTCGGGTCGCACTTCGTCGTGTGGACAACGGGTTTCACCGTGCCGCCGCTCGCCCGCGAAGCCGGCCTGGCGGTCGACGTCTCCGGTCGGATGATCGTCGACGACACGATGCGCTCGGTGTCGCACCCGGACGTCTACGGCATCGGCGACGCGGCCGCGGTGCGCCGGGCGGACGGCCAGGAGCTGCGGATGGCGTGCGCCACCGGCCTGCCGGTCGCGCAGGCGGCGGTCCGCGCGGTCACCGCCCGGCTCGCCGGCAAGGAGCCCAAGCCGTTCCGGTTCCGGTACGTCAACCAGTGCATCAGCCTCGGCCGCCGGGACGGGCTCATCCAGTTCGTCCGCGGGGACGACAGCCCGAAGGAGGCCGTGCTGACCGGCCGGCTCGCGGCGCTGTACAAGGAGGTCATCGTGCGCGGCGCGCTCCAGGCGCAGCGGCACCCGGCGTTCCCGACGGCGTTCTAGCGGCTCTCGAACCAGGGCTCGAGCCGGCGGTAGGCGTCGTGGAACACCGCGTGCCTGCGCCGGTAGTCGGCGACGCGGTCGGGCTCGGGGGTGAACTCGGCGCCCACCCGCGACAGCTCGCGGGCCACCCCGAACCCGTCGACGAGCCCGACACCGACGGCGGTCGTGACGGCGGCGCCGAGGCTGTTCGCCTCCTCGACGACGGACCGGCGGCGCACGGTCGCATCCCAGACGTCGGCGAGGATCTGCAGCCACAGGTCGCTGGCCGCGCCGCCGCCTATCGCGTCGACGCGGCGCACCGGGTGGCCTGCGTCGCGGAACACCGACACGCAGGTGGCAAGGTTGAACGCGACGCCTTCGAGCACGGCCCGGGTGAGCTCGGCCGGGCCGTGATGGCGCTCGAGGCCGAGGAAGGCGCCGGCCGCGGCGGGGTTCCAGTGCGGAGAACGCTCGCCGAGCAGATGGGGGAGGAAGTACAGGCCGGTGGTGTCGGCGTCGGTTGCTCGGTCGAGCAACTGCCGGAACCTGGTCGGGTCCTCGGGGCGGAGCACCTCGGCGACCCAGTCGAGCGAGGCGCCGCCGGCCTGCATCGTCGCGGTGGGGACGTAGCGGCCGGGCACGACGTGGTCGAAGGTCATCGTGCGCATCATCGGGTCGAGCATCGGTTCGGTGGCCGCGACCGAGACCCACGACGACGAGCCGAGGTAGGCGTAGGCGCCGTCCTCCGGGTCGATGACGCCGACCCCGAGCGCGGCGAGCGGCCCGTCCCCACCGCCGAGCACCACCGGAGTGCCTTCGGGCAGGCCGATCGCCGACGCCGCGTCCGCACGGAGCCCGCCCGCGACGGTGCTGGCCGGCACGATCGGCGGGAAGAGCGCGGGGGCGAGCCCGGCGGCGTCGAGGATCTCGGCGGACCACTTGCCGGCGCGCTGGTCGTAGGCGTTGGTGCTGGAGGCGTCGGAGCAGTCGGTGAGCAGCGTCCCGGTCATCCGGTGGACGACGTAGTCCTTGGCGAGGCAGACGTGCTTCGTCCGGTCGAAGGTCTCCGGCTCGTGCTCGCGCACCCAGAGGATCTTGGTGAGCGAGTAGGTCGGGTGGACGCGGTGGCCGAGGGTCTCGTAGGCGCGGCGGGCACCGAAGGCCGCGTTGAGCCGGTCGGCCTGCGCGGTGCTGCGGTGGTCGGCCCAGATCATGGCGGGCCGGACGGGGCGGCAGCCGCCGTCGAGGAGGACGGCACCCATCATCTGCGCGGAGAACCCCACGGCCTCGACGTCGTGGGGTGAGGTGCCGGTGCGTTCGAGGAGCTGGCGCGTGGCCGCGCAGACCGCGTCCCACCAGTGCTCGGGATCCTGCTCGGCCACCCCGCCCGCGCCGAAGTCGGTCGGATACCGAACGGCGACGGAGGCGACGATCCGCCCGTCGTCCTCGTGCAGGGACGCCTTGTCCCCGGTGGTCCCCAGATCGTGCGCGACGATCATCGTGTGTTCCGCCTCGCCGTTCCGCAGTCACGGCCCGGCCTGGCCGAACAGGTTCGACGCCGAGCACCGTGCCCGACATTGTTCACGAGACGGCGGCAAGCGCGCGGCGGGCCGTCAGCGTCGAGGGCTTCGTTCAGGCGGGTGATCTCGGGGTCCGGGTGGTTGCTGAGCCTCGCTACGCCCAGCGCCCAGCAGCGGAGCAGGTCACCAGCCCCGGGTGACCGACCTCGCCCGCTCGGCGCACTGACCATGCACGATCGACAGCTCGTCGAGCCGCGGCAGGTCCGCGATCGGTGCCAACGTCGGGTCCGGTAGCCGCAGATCTCCAGGCGGACCAGGTTGCGGAGGTCAGCGATGGGCGCCAACGTTCGGTATCCGCGGTTCCAGATGCGCCGACATGCACGTCCTGGGATCCCGCAGCGTCGGGAAATCCAGCGCGTGGTCGTCGACCAGCTCCAGATGTTCGTTCCGCGAAGATCGGGGGCCGCGACCGGGCCGACTCCCTCGAGCACCTTCGCGGTGACCTCGGCGTCGCGCGTGTGCACGGCCCAGGACTCGGCGACGTGCCCTCGGGGTATACGTGGCCTCGCCCGCGTGGAGCGCGATCTGCAGCCGCATGGCCTGCCCGTCTCCCGCGCGGCGGTCGACCGTGGACTACTGCCAGGACCGCCTGTTCCCGGACGTGATGTTCGCGGATCCGTTCACTGATGTGGGCCGCCGGTCGGTGCCGCCGATGATCGTGGCGGTGTGATGTGGTGCAACTCAGCGAGGGCCTGTCGGCCGCAGGTGGGTTGATTTCGACTATCCCGGGCTCGTGCACACGGTGTTGGTGGATATGCGCGCCCGGCTCGCTCGTTCGCAGCGGCCGGACCGGATCTTCCAGGGTCTACCTGGGGATCCGGGATTCACGGGCTCGCTTTGGCTCAGGGCCCGTAGAACCCGGGGCAGTCCGCTCCACCGGTGGTCAGAAGGGTGGTGGTGGTGGTTCGGGGTGGGTGAGGGGCTCGGGGTGGTGGGGGTAGTGGAACCCGCAGGGTGAGACCCATTCCAGGATCCCGCCGCGTTTGATGATCTTCCAGCCGCCGAAGGTCTTGCCCCGGTGGTGGCTGCGGCAGGCGGGGTGCACGTTGTGTTCGTCGGTCGGCCCCGCCGGGAACGGCTCGCGATGATCCAAATCGCACTGCGCGGCGGGCCGGACACAGCCCGGCCCCGTACAGGTCGGCATGGCGGCCTGGATGTGGTCGCGCAACGCCGCGGGTGGGCTGTAGCGGCGCCGCCCCACATCCAGCACCCGGCCGGTGGCCGGTTCGGTCAGGATCCGCCGCCAGGTCGCATCCGCCTGGTAGGCGAGATCAACCGCCTGCTGGGCGGCGATGTCGCCGTAGCCGACCAGATGCCCTGGAGTGTTGTCCACCCCCAACGCGGCCCGGGCCGGCAACGTGACCTGCACGATGATCTTCGCGTGTTCGAAGTCCTTACCCGCCAGCAAGTCCAGGGCGACATCGGAGCGGAGTTGGTCCATCGTCCGCCCATCAGCGCCGCCGGTGTCCCGGAGCTGGTGGGCGATCGCATCGACTCGCTTGGCAGCGACCTGGATCCGTGCGGCCGGGCCGTGCACGGTCAACACGGAACACCCGTCCTCGGTCGGATACATGTCCACCCGCCGCTGCGCCACCCGCTGCTCATGCAACGCCCGCAACGCATCGGCGTTCACCCGAGCCACAATCCGCCGCAGTGCGCGGCAGAGCTTCACGGCCGGCATCTCCTCGACCCGGTCCAGGATCTCTCCCTCCACCACCGCCGCAGCCTCAAGCGACAGGGGCAGGGTGGCGTCGGCGATCTTCGAGGCCCGATACGGGTCGAGACGACCCGCCTTGACCGCCGCCAACGTGCGCGGCAACCGGGTGGACAGGGTGACCGCGAGATCGAGGCGGTGTTGCGCGGCGCGGACAGAGATCCGAAACAAGGCGGCAACCTCGAGCGCGTCGAACTCGCTACCGCTGGTCGCGGCGAACACGGCGAGTTGTTCCAGTGAGTGTCCCTCGTTTTGCCAGGCCGCCCGCGCGAACCCGCGTGCCGTCGCCAACGGCACAGCCTCGGGGGAAGCATCCTCGGGTAGATCGACAATCGGCTCGCACATATGGTCGATTCTACCCGAACTGCAGCGCGGTTTCCGTTTCACAGCAACGGTTTCACCCCATCGGGTCGGCACACACCCACCGTGACCACTGATCGATCGGCGGGCCAGCGGCCGTCGCCGACATCGTGACTGGTCTGGGCGCGGTGTTGGTGGTGTCGTCGCCAGTGTGACCAAGCGTGTGGGCTGGCTACGGTGCGGGTGGGCTCGATGACGAGCGTGGTAAGGAGTCGGCGGATTTCGTTGCAGGTCAACGCGATCAGCCCGGCCGGTGTTGGCCGGTGGGGGACCAGTTCCGGCAACGAGACGGGTCCGGGCTGAAGCAGCGGTTGTACGCCAGCTCACCGCTGCGGCGGTGGCGGCGCACGAGCACTCACCAGCAGCCGGTCTGGTGGGTGCCGGTCTGGTGGGGTGGGTGGGGCGAGGTGGCGAGGGCCCCGTCGTAGAACCGCTGTCCCGTTCGCGTCCGGCTCGGCTGAGAGGTGCTGCCAGGACCGTTCCGGCCGCCCTTTGGTGATCTCATCAGCGCGTTGTGGCCCGTCGGGGGTCGGGACGCGCCGGTTGCAGCCGATGGCCAGCACGGAGCCGAACCCGCGGTCCTCCAGTGCCTTGCGTGGCTTCGGGTCGGCGCCGTAGACCTCGTCACCGGCCACCCAGCGCGCGGGAACCGTCGCGTCCAGGGCGCGCAGGACCATCTCCTGGGCCAGTGCGGGTTGGGTGGCGAACGTGACGTTCTCGGGTACTCCAGCCGCTGCGCACCGTTCAGTGTCGGTGGTCCACGATTTCGGTAGGTAGAGCTCGCGGTCGATCATCGCGTGACCACGGCCACTGGCGTAGGTCAGGCAGACAGCGACCTGAGCGTTCTCGATCCGCCCGGCGGTGCCGGTGTATTGGGGCAGGTGCCGCATGCCATGCGGATCGGTGTCACCAGCGTGCTCGACGATCGACCAGCAATTCTTCCGCGGCAGATCGGCCAACAACCCGCACACGAACCCGTGAGCCCGTCGACGGGTCTCAACACGGGCGAACCGACCCGCCACCCGACCGAGCAGCCTGTCAGCTTCCGCATCCCAACCAGCAGGCCCTACCCGGGTGGCCGCCCCACGCCCGGGACCGCGCAGCTGGGCGGCGGCGCCGGCCGTGCCCTCGTCGTCGGGACCCAGCCGCTGGGCGTCGAGGCTCGCCGTCCACGAGGTAGCGCCCGGGTTCGAGCGCCGCGACGAACGAGTACGGCCACTCGGGGAATCATCAATGGCCAGCACGATACGGCCGTCGTCGCAGCGCGAAACCTGCTGGCGGGAAACAAGTCATGCAGGGGCGCCGTGCCCACGCCGGTGCTCGACGGCAAGCGAGAGCTCGACCAGCGGCGTGACTCGTTTCGCGACGCGTGGGTTAGTGGGAGTCGGCCGGCTCCGAGTGGACGAGCATGTTCGGGACCGAGGCGGCGTTGCGGCGGCGGAGGCGGACCTGGAAGCGGCTGCGGTCCCCGCGGTGGTAGGCGATGAAGTGCTCCACCGGCCGGCCGAGCACGTCCCACGCCGTGCTGTGCAGCAGCAGTACCGGGTCGCCGGGGTCGAGGCGCAGAGCCTCGGCGATCGTCGCGCTGGCCGGCACGGCCTCCAGGAGGCGGGTGCCGTTGTCGAGCTCCACGCCGTACTTCTGCTCGAGCAACCCGTACAGCGACTGCTCCGTCAGGTCGTCCTGCAGCAGCCCGGGCGCGATGGCCGGCGGCAGGTAGGTCCGCACCAGGACCCACGGCTCCCCGTTGGCATACCGCAGCCGCTCCAGGCAGACCACCGGGTCACCCTCGGCCAGACCCAGCTCGGCGGCCACCCCCGCCGGCGCCGGGACCAGCTCCTGCTGCAGGACCGTCGACCGCAGGGTCCCGCCGCGGGCCGTGACGTCCTCGTGCAACCCGGTCAGCGACTGGAACAGCGTCTCGTCGACCTTGCGGGCCGCGGCGAACGTGCCGTGGCCCTTGCGCCGCACGACCCGTCCCTCGGCCTCCAGCTCGTCCAGCGCCTGGCGCACCACGGTCCGCGACACGTTGTACTGCTCGCACAGTGTCACCTCGCCGGGCAGCCTCGTGCCGGTCTCCCAGTGCTTGTCCAGCTGCTCGTCGAGCAGTTGCTTGAGCTGCGCGTAGTACGGCAGTGGCGAGTCGCGGTCGATTCGGTCCTTGGACACCCGCGTACGATACGCCTCCACTTATTCCCCTTCCCGGAATCGGGTGCGACGCGCCGCCGCACCCGATTCCGAGCCGACTATCGCTTCTTCTTCGGCACGTATAGCTTGATGTCGTCGAGCGACGCGCTGCCTTCGTAGACATTGGTGTAAAGGTCACCGATGACGAAGTAGTCCGGATAGGCCGAACCCTTCACCCATTGGTCCGGCCACGTCCGCTGCCCGACGACCCCGTTCTGCTCCAGGTCGCCGTTGAACCGGCCGTCGTACTCGTCCGGCGTCACGTTGTAGTGCCAGATCGGCTTGTCGTCCACGACGAACGGGCGGGTGAACCGGAACGTCTGCTGCCCCGACCGGGCGAACAGGCCGCTGATCTCCAGTGTGTACGCGGTCTTGCTGCGCTCGATGGCGACCGTGTAGTCGTTCTGAGGCATCAGCTCGGGCAGCATCTCGCCGGCCGTGGACAGCTGCTGCTCGGCGACCCCGCCGGAGCACGAGGTCATGAACCACTGCGAGTTGCCGGTGAGCCCGCCGCGGCCCGGCGTGTAGTTCGGCATGCCGGAGATCCACATGTTGACCGTGTTGAAGTTGCTGTCCCGGTAGTCGTAGTACTGTCCGGTCGACGCGTCGCAGATCCGGCCACCGCTACCGGTGCCGACCCGGTCCGGGTGCTGGGCGAAGGAGTCCATCAGCACCTTGCGCCGGTAGTGCCAGAAGTGGTTGTTGCGCGGCGCGGGGTTGGCGAAGTCCACAATGGTCATGAAGTGGAACCCGTTGTACCCGTACGGTCCACTTCGGACGTCCTGCCACTCGCAGTACGGCGCCGACGCGTCCCCACTCCAACCCGGCGTGAACGGGCCCTCCGCCCACGGGTGCTGGGTCTTGCAGCCTTCGGTGGAGTAGCCGTTCTCCCGGCCGTCGTAGGAGATCTGCCCGGCGCGCTTGCCGCCGAAGTCGAGCGTCTTGAGCTTGTACTCGATCCGGTACTCCTGCGGCAGCTGGTTCGTGGGCCGGAAGATCGCGCCGCCGGTGTGGTCCGGCACGTCGATGTGCGCGACCTTGCCCTCACCACGCATGTTCTCGGTCGTGATCGACGGCTCGGCCTCGATCACGCCGTCCGCGTTCCAGTCCCGTGCGGACTGTGACGCGGTGAGCCATCCGTTCGTGCCGAGCCGGTACTCCTTGCGGTAGGTGTTGAAGCTGTTCAGCTGGTCGACCCAGGCCTGCCCGTAGTCGTTCTCGTACCACAGCCCGGCGTCGTCCATCACCGTGTCGAACGGGTCGTCGTAGTTGTCCCGCGCCCATTGCGCCTCGTTCGGTAACGGTGCGCTGAAGTCCTCGGCGTACAGGAGCTGCCATTCGGCCCGACCGCCACCCCGGCCGGCCTGGTCGGCGTCGGTCGGCGCGGCCGCGGCGGGGGTCACCACACCGGTCACGAACAATGTCGCGACAGCCACCACGTTGAGGCTTCTCGTTCGTCGACTCATCAGCCCGTTCTCCTTTTAGAACTCACTGTTGGGGTCGTAGTACTCGTTGACGTTCTCGCCGGTGATTTGCGGGGACGGAATTACCGTGTCCTTTTCCGGGGTGGAACCGTCGTCGAGAATGGTGACGAGCCGCTCGTAACCCGCGTTGCCCATCTCGACGGCGTTGTTGAGGCCGGTCACCGCGTAGTTGCCACCCTCCGCGATCGCGGCCAGTGCCTCCTTCTGGCCGTCGACCCCGGCCAGGAAGATCGCGGCGGTCCTGCCGGCGTCCGCGACGGCCTTCTGCGCGCCGAGGCACATCGAGTCGTTCTCGCAGAACACCGCGTCGATGTCGGCGTGCCGGGCCAGCAGGTTCTCCATCACTCGCAGCCCGCCGTCGCTGCTCCACTCGCCGAAGTCGGGCGCCTCGACCTGCTCGATGCCGGACTCCTTGTCCAGCACCGACTTCAGCCCCTCGGTGCGGGCGATGCCGATCGAGTTGTCCGCCGGGCCGCCCTTGATGATCGCGACCTTGCCCGTGCCGCCGAGCTTCTCCGCGATGAACTCGCCGTTCTGCTCGCCCAGCGCCGTGTTGTCCGGCCCGACCCAGCTCGTGTACTCGCCGGTCTGGAACTTCCGGTCCACGAGCACAACCGGGATGCCCTTCTGCTTGATGGCGTTGAGCGCGGCCGGGGCCGCCTCGAGCGGGCCGCCGGAGATGATGACGCCGTCGACGTCCTGGGCGAGGAGCTCCGACACGTTCGAGGTCAGCGTGGCCGCGTCGCCCTTCGCGTCGGTGACCCGCACGTCCACGCCGGCCTTGTCGCCGGCGCGCTCGACGGTCTTGGAGATCCCGATGAAGTAGGGCGCGCCGAGGGTGAAGTTGACCATGCCGATGGTGCGCTGGTCCGACCCGGCATCGTCGCCGGACCCGCACGCCACGGCCGCCAACATCGTTGTCGCGACGCCGATCATGGCTGTGAGTCGCCGCATGGCAGCTCTCCTTGGTTGGTATGAGTGCAAAACTCAGGCGTCCTCGCGCCGGCGGGCCAGCACGACGGCGACGATGATCAGTCCCTTGAGGACCTGCTGCCAGTAGCTCTGCACCTCGTAGAGCGTCAGCAGGTTGTCGATCAGCGCGAGCAGGACGACACCGCCGAGGGTGCCGGGCACGCTGCCGCGGCCGCCCGACAGGCGGGCGCCGCCGATGACGCACGCGGCGATCGCGTTGAGCTCGAACGCGACGCCGACGCTGGGCTGGGCGATGCCGACCCGGGAGGCCAGGATCACCCCGGCGAGCCCGGCGAGCAGCCCGCTGATCGCGTAGGTCAGCAGGACGTGCCGGGGCACGCTGATGCCGGCCAGCCGCACGGCCTCGGAGTTGCCGCCGATGGCCACGACGGACCGGCCGGTCGTGGTGCGGGTGAGGACAGCCACGCCAGCGCGAACGCGACCAGCATGATGACCGTCGCGATCGGGATGGGCCCGATCGAGTCGGTGCCGAGGGAGAGGAAGCTGATCTCGGTCGGCGTGATCGGGGTCTCCGAGTACACGTAGGCCAGACCGCGGATCGTGGTCAGCGCGGCGAGCGTCACCACGAACGGCGCCAGCCGGAAGTGCGCCACCAGCACGCCGTTGATCGCCCCGCAGGCGACGCCGGCCGCGACGCCGACGGCCATCGCGAGCGGCACCGGCAGGTCGGCGGCGAGTCCGGCGGCGATGATGCCGGTGAGCGCCACCACCGAGCCGACGGACAGGTCGATGCCGCCGGTGAGGATGACCATCAGCATGCCGAGCGCGAGCAGGCCGGTGGTGACCGACTGCCGCAGCAGGTTGGTGAGGTTGTCGTCGGTGAGGAACGAGTCGGTCGTGGTCGCGGCCACCCCCAGCAGCGCCACGAACGCGACGGCGAACGTACCGTTGATGAGCAGCGCCCGGTTGCGCGCCTTGCGCCCACCGTCCCCCGGGTCCCGCGGTCCGGCCACAGTGGACAACTCGCTGACGGTGCTCATGTCGCCACCCCGATCGAGTACGCCAGTACTTCCTCCTCGTCGGTGCGGTCGGCCGGCAGGTCCGCGACCACCCGGCCCTCGTGCATCACCAGCACCCGGTCGCTCATCCCGAGCACCTCGGTGAGGTCGGAGGAGATCATCAGCACCCCGAGTCCTGCCCGGGTCAGCTCGTCGACCATCCGGTACAGGTCGACCCGCGCGGCCACGTCCACGCCGCGGGTCGGCTCGTCGAGGATCAGCACCTTGGGCTCGGCCAGCAGCCATTTCGACAGCACGACCTTTTGCTGGTTGCCGCCGGAGAGGTGCTTCGCCGGCCGCCCGATGCCGCGCGGCCGCACGTCGAGCCGGTCGGTCATGTCCTCGACGGACCGGCCCTGGCGGACCCGGTCGATGAGCCCGTGGCTGCGGAACGCGCGCATCGTCGCGAGGGAGGCGTTGTCCCGCACGGAAAGGTCGAGCACGAGACCACTGCGCTTGCGGTCCTCGGTGACGAGCGCGACCCCGGCCGCGATCGCCTCCTTGGGCGTGCGCAGCCGGGCTGGTCGGCCGGCGAGCAGGATCTCCCCGGCGGTGCGCGGAAACGCGCCGAACAGCACCTCGGCCAGCTCACTGCGGCCGCTGCCGACGAGGCCGAACATGCCGACGACCTCGCCGGCCCGCACGGTGATCGACACGTCGTCGAACGCGCCGTCGCGGGCCAGCCCTTCGGTGCGCAGGAGCTCCGCGCCGGCCTCGGTACGCCGGTCGGGGTAGATCTGGTCGAGCCGCCGGCCGGCCATGAGCCGGACCAGTTCGGCCTCGCTCGTCTCGGCGGGTGTGGTGGTGGCGGTGACCGTGCCGTCCCGGATGACCGTCACCCGGTCGGCGATCGCCATGACCTCCTCGAGCCGGTGCGACACGTACAGCACGAGCACGCCGTCCGCACGCAGCGAGCGGATCAGCGCGAACAGCTGGTCGAGGTCGTCGCCGGCCAGGACCGCCGACGGCTCGTCGAGGATGAGCACGCGTGGCTCGTCGGCCATCGCCTTCGCGATCTCGACCATCTGCTGGCGGGCGACGGAGAGCCGGCGGGCGTGGGTGCGGACGTCGATGCCGCGGAAGCCGGTCCGCTCGAGCAGTGCGCGGGTTCGGGCGTGGGCGGCGGGCCAGTCGACGAGGCCCCGGCGTCTGGGCAGGTCGCCGAGGAGGACGTTCTCGGTGACGGAGAGGTCGGGCACGAGCGTGAGCTCCTGGTGCACGGTCCGAATGCCCAGCTTCCGCGCGGCGTGCGGGTTCCCGAGCTGCTCCGGCCGGCCGGCGACGTCGATCTCACCCGCGTCGCGCTGGACGGCGCCGCAGAGGATCTTGATCAGCGTGGACTTGCCGGCCCCGTTCGCACCGACGATCGCGCGGACCTCGCCGGCGTCGGCGTCGAGGTCGATGCCATGCAGCACCTCGACGCCGGAGTAGGACTTGCGCACGCCCCGCAGCGACAGCATCAGGCGAGCGCTTCCATCACGATGATCGTCTTCTCGTCGGTCATCTCGAGGAGCGTGTCGTGCAGGCTCTCCCGGCTGCCGCCGGTGTTCTTGCCGCCGCCGAACGGAAGGTGCTCCGAGCGCAACGCGGTCGACCCGTTGATGATCACGCCACCGGCCTCCAGCCGTCGCGCGATGGAGAAGGCGCGGGTGATGTCCTTGGTGAAGATCGCGGCCTGGAGCCCGAAGTCCGAGTCGTTCGCGTGCCGCAGGGCCTCCTCGGCGTCCTTGACCCGGACCAGGGGTGCGACGGGGCCGAAGATCTCCTTGGCGATCTCGGGCTCCTCGGGGCGCACGCCGGTGAGGACGGTCGGGTGGACGAAGTTGCCCTCGCGCGTGCCGCCGACCGCGAGCGTCGCACCGTCGGCGACGGCCCGCCGAACGGCCGCCTCGACGTCGCGCGCGGCCTGCTCGGTGATGAGCGGGCCGACGTCGGTGGCGTCGTCGAGCGGGTCGCCGACGGTGAGCTCCTTCGTGCGCGCGACGAGGTTCGCGGCGAGCTCGTCGTAGACGGCGTCCTCGACGTAGATCCGTTTCACCGCACAGCAGATCTGCCCGTTCCCGCGGGCGAGCCGCCCGAGCACGATGGCCTCGGCGGCCCGGTCGACGTCGGCGTCCGCGCAGACGATCATCGGGTCGTTGCCGCCGAGCTCGAGCTGGACCTTCTTGAGCGTCCTGGCGGCGATCGCGGCGACCTCGCGCCCGGCGGCGGTGCTGCCGGTGAGGCTGACCATCCGCACCCCCGGGCTGCTGACCAGGGCTTGTGCTACCTCCGGTCCTCCGGTGACCAGCTGGTGCGCGCCGGCCGGTGGCCCGGCCCGCTCGACGATCTCGGCGACCTCGAGGAGGGTGAGCGGGCACTTCTCCGGCGGCTTGACGATGACCGCGTTGCCGGCCGCGAGCGCGGCGGCGGCCTTGTAGGCGTAGAGCTCGACGGGGTAGTTGAACGGGACGATCGCCGCGACGACCCCGAGCGGCTCGCGGATGGTGATGGCGAGGTGCCGCTCCAGGCCGGGGGAGACGTCGAGCGGGATCTGGCGTCCGAACAGTCGTTTGGCCTCCTCGGCGAACCCGCGGAAGATGCCGATCGCGGCGGTCAGCTCACCGCGCGTCTGCTCGATGGGCTTGCCGTTCTCGGTCGTGAGCAGCCGGGCGAGCTCGTCGAACCGCAGCCGCATCCCGTCGGCGACGGCGTTGAGCAGCGCGGCCCGCGCGTGGGCGGGGAGCTCCGCCATCGCCCGCCGCCCGTGCTGAGCGGCGTCGACGACCGCCGCGACCTCGGCCTCCCGAGCCACCGGCACGACACCGATGACCTCCCCGGTGGCCGGGTTGAGAACCTCGATCCCTGACGGCTCCACGGACCCGACCACGACCACCTCCACCTAGACGGAGCCCTCATCATGTCATCCTGTACGTACAGGATGTCAAGCGTGGCAGAGCTGGTCATCGAGTCGCATGGGCGAGGTGTGGGCATGTCGGTCGGCGCGGGGCGCGAAGGCGAGCGAAGTTCAGCGCGTGCGCTACCTCGTCAGCTGGTCTTTTCGTGGGACGACGCCACGTCGATACTCGTTCAGTACTGTCCGAGTTTCCGCACTCTTCCACGGCTTCCATGCGGCCCTGTTTCGCGTGGTGGGGTGTTTTCTGCGGAATTCAGCGATGAGGCCCGGGACCATGCAGCATGGCGTTCGAGTTTCAGTCGAAGATCGCTCAACCAAGGCTGTCCGGGGTCGCCGGCATCAGGAGGTGTGATGTTCGATGCCGGCGACCCCGACCGTGGGGCTCAGGATACGGCGTCGAACACGCCCAGGGCCTCGTCGAGCAGGACGGCCATGCCGCGTTCGCCCAGGGCGATACCGAAGAGCACGTCGTCGAGAGCGCGCTCGTCCAGAGCGCCGACCGCGCGGTACAGCTCGCGCACGTGATGCTCGTCGACCTCGACGTGGAGCTGGAAGAACTTGTTGTCGAGCTCTGGGTAATACTTGTGGATCGCGACGTCGACCGCGCCGTAGGTGATCGGCGTCATGCCCTCGTTGACCAGCATGTAGCCGATCGCGATCTCGGGCACGGGCTGGGTGGAGACGTTGCCGGCGAGATCCAGCGCGAGCCGGATGCCGGCGCGCTCGCGGTAGCCGCGGAAGTCGCCTTCGGTCAGGCCCACCGCGTGCAGCAGGTGGATGTAGTGCTGGAAGTGCGCCTCGTTCGGATCGCCGTTGCCGTACTCGTCATCGAGGTTCTCCTTGAGGACGTCGACCACGAGCTGAGGATCGGTGACCCGTTCGAGCATGCGAACGAGGATGGTGGGAAACGTCTCGCTCTCCCGGCCTGCGCACAGTATCCAGCGGAGCACCTGGTCCTTGCTCAGCGCCCGCTCGTGGGCCAACCGGATGAAACGGTGGTCGCTGATCCGGGCGAGTGACTCCTCAGTCGCCGCCTCGACCTTCTTGACAGCGGTCGTGTCCATACGTGTCTCCAGGGTAGGAAGGGGAAATGGCAGGTCCGGCGGCCGTGACGGCCGCCGGGAGAATCGGGTCGTGCCTATCGGGCGTCCGCAACCCAGCCGCGCTCGTCGGACTCGAACACCGTGAGGTTGTATTTCTGGGCCTTGAACCGGGTCAGCTCGCGTCCGATGATCCGGTTCAGCTGGTTGAGGCGTCGCATGCCGTTGGCGCACGTCATGGCGACTTCGAGGATCACGGCGTCGTCGCTGAAGGTGATCGCCTCGATGACCTGGCGGCAGGCCTGCGGCATGTCCTCGCCGCTGATCAGCCGTTCGATCTGCTGCTGCGCGATGGTGCGCCGGAGCTCGGGCACGGTCCTGAGCTCCACGAAGAGAAAGGCGCGCTGCACACGCATCAGGTCGTAGTCCTCGGGCTTGTCCAGGATGAGGAAGCTCGGGGGCTTTTTCGAACCCGGCCGGCGGATCCGGCTGGCGTCGGTGATGAGGTACCGGTGGCCGGTGAACTCGCTGACGTCGGCCGTCGGGGTCTCCTCGGGGCCGATCATGTCGTTGGCGACCAGTTCGTCGTGCACGTGGATGTAGAACGCGTCGAAGTCGAAGCCCGCCGGCGCGGCCAGCTTCACCATGACGTCCCAGCGACCGAGCACGTCGTACATCGCGACCGCCCGGACCTCGGGCGTCTGGTCGACGATCGCGCCGACGATCTGCCGGGCCTCCTCGGTGTCGACCACCGAGAGCAGGGCGATGGCCATTACCTCGTCGGAGCCGAGCGCCAGCTGGCGGTGCTGGCGGCGGTGGACGAGAAACTCGGCCGCGCACTGCGTTCCCTCCAGCAGCGGCGCCTCGCTTGCCGGGGCCGGGTCTGGCACCTGGTCACGGTCGCTGGCGAGCACGTACCGGTCGCGCATGTCCTGGAAGGTCTCGTCGCCGACGTCCTGGGCGTAGAGGAGGTCGAGCAACCAGGCCGCCTGCCGGCTCATCACCAGCTTGCCGTCCAGCCAGCGGTTGACCATGGCCGGGTCGTAGCGGACCGCCCGGTCGCTGTCGCCGCGCGTGAGCTGATGCGTCCTCGCGGCGTCGGTGAGCTGTTTGGCCAGCGCCGACTGGGTCACGTTGTGATCGACGAGCAGCGTGCGGAGGGCAGCCCGCATGGCCTCTCGCGCCGACATTTGGACCTGACCGGTCAGAGTCACGCGGCAACGATAGACCATGCGCACACAAACGGCGGTCGCGTATCGCTAGACGGACGGTCCTGACTTTGTACGTCCGCACAACTGCCCGGTCGATCGCGCCTGCGCAGGCGTCCTGAAGACCCCTGGAACGGGCAACGAGGGGCCGGGGGTGAGCCGTCGTACATAAGAATCGAACGCCGCACGCGGAATCAGCAACGGTTCTACAACTTCCACAGGTCAACTGGCAAAAAGGTTGTCGCCAGACAGTAGGTCTGCCTATCATCTTTGTATGGTCATACAAAGATGTTGTTTGATCATACACAGCAGCTGCGGTTCGTCACGGAGTTCTTCCTACCCACCACTTAGGAGGGAACCCCAATGTCCGCCATCGCTACATCGACACTGCTCCTGGTGATCATCGTCGTGCTCATGATGATGGCCTGGTGGCGCACGGTGCTCAAGATCCTGGCGGTCACCGTCATCGTCCTGACCTCCATCGGCACGG
Organism: Actinophytocola sp.; assembly: GCF_009379765.1. GTDB lineage: Bacteria > Actinomycetota > Actinomycetes > Mycobacteriales > Pseudonocardiaceae > Actinophytocola. The sequence goes on from NZ_WHTD01000004.1 coordinate 80,947, forward strand.
TCGAGGTGGTGGCCGCCGTCATCGGCGGTTTCACCCCTGGCTGAGCGGCGACGGTCTCCCGCCGGCGCGACTCTCTGCCGCAAGTAGCATGCGGCTCAGCTGATCGGTGCGGTTGAGCAGGGGAGACGTTCGTGCGGGAGATCGCCGTCTTCAGTGGTAGTGCGCATCCGGAGCTCGCCGACGAGATCTGCGCGCATCTGGAGGTGCCACTGCGGCCGGTCCGCGTGCGGCGGTTCGCCAACGACTGCCTCGAGGTGCAGCTGCAGGCGAACTGCCGGGAGCGGGACGTCTTCCTCATCCAGCCGCTGGTCGCCCCGGTCCAGGAGAACCTCGTCGAGCTGCTGCTCATGCTGGACGCCGCGCGGGGGGCGTCCGCGGCACGCACCACGGTCGTGATGCCGCACTACGCCTACGCCCGCTCGGACAAGAAGGACGCGCCGCGCATCTCCATCGGCGGCCGGCTGGTGGCCGACCTCCTCGTCGCCGCCGGCGCGAGCCGGGTGCTCGCGATGACGCTGCACTCCCCGCAGGTGCACGGGTTCTTCAGCGTCCCGGTGGACCACCTGCACGCGCTGCGCGAGTTCGCCGCCTACTTCCGCCGCTACGACCTCGGGAACACGATCGTCGTCTCGCCGGACCTGGGCAACGCCAAGGAGGCCTCGCACTTCGCGAGCCTGCTGGAGGTTCCGGTGGCGGCCGGTGCGAAGCAGCGGTTCGCCGACGACAAGGTCGAGATCAGCTCGATCATCGGCGACGTGTCCGGTCGCGACGTGATCGTGCTGGACGACGAGATCGCCAAGGGCAGCACGGTGATCGAGCTGCTCGACCGGCTGCGCGAGCGCGGGGTCCGGTCCATCCGGGTGGCCTGCACGCACGGGCTGTTCGCCGACGGCGCGCTCAAGCGGATCGGCGAGCAGCCGGACGTGCTGGAGATCGTGTGCACCAACACCGTGTCGATCCCGGAGAGCAAGCGCACGTCGAAGCTGACCGTGCTCTCCATCGCGCCCGCGCTCGCCGAGGCGATGCGACGGATCCACAATGGAGAGTCGGTCAGCGCGTTGTTCGACGCGTCCTGATCACCCGCGCGGGTAGGGCCGCTGGCGGTTGACCGCCGCGGTCGCGCGTTCTCCGTTGTACGCCGGGCTCTCGCCGGGTGCCGGCACGCGCGTGCCGTACCCGGCGTTGGCCTGGTCGTTCGCGATCCGGCGCGCCTCCCGTTCGTGGGCGAACTCGTCGAACTCCTCGCGGTCCCTGATCCTGGTGAGCGCGCTGATCGCGATCCAGTGGGCGATCCCGATGATGATCAGCACGATGCCCAACCGCCATACCACCGCCTCGACCGCGTTGTCCACCGGCACGTCGATCACGGAGATGAGCGCGAGCACGCCCAGCACCGCGAGGTGGAACAGCACCGACACCAGTCTGGTCAGCGACTCCGCGGAGGCGCTGGGCGCGGACTGTTGCAGGAACCTGCGGCCGTTGCGGTAGATGATCTGACCGTCGACCAGGACCAGCAGGGTACCGATCAGCAAGAACGCCAGATAGCTGTTGGTATCCACGGCTTGCACCTCTCGTCGGACTACGGACCGTGAGTTACCCGTGACCTTCCCGGTGAAACCCGCCGTCCGGCCGAGTTTGTGACCGATCCGGTTCGGGTAGCCCTCGGGTCCGGCAACGAAGGAGGCGAGGACATGACAGTCGCACGCGAGATCATGACCCCCGACCCCCACCTGCGTGCGAGCCAGCGAGACGGTGCACGACGCCGCGACCACGATGGCGCGGCTCTCGGTCGGAGCGCTGCCGATCTGCGGCGAGGACAACAAGCTCAAGGGCATGCTCACCGACCGCGACATCGTGGTGCGGGTGCTGGCCGAGGGCAAGGACGTTCGCTCCGTGCATGCCGGTGAGCTCGCCCAGGGCACGCCGGTGACGGTGGCCGCCGACGACGACGTGGCGCAGGTGCTGCGGACCATGTCGGAGCACCAGGTTCGTCGCGTGCCGGTGCTCGACGGCGACCAGCTCGTCGGCATCGTGGCCCAGGCCGACGTGGCCAGGGCGTTGGAGCAGGCGCGGGTCGGTGACCTGGACCGGGCCCTTTCCGCCGAGTGACCGCACGGAAGGAACACGGACCGATGCGCGGCGAGAGAACCGCACAGGCGACCGCCCACCAACTGGTCCACTGTGTACTCGACAGTGACTCCGACGGGCTCACCGACGCCCTGGAGGTCGTGGTGGTGCAGGGCGACCGGCTCGCCGACTACGTGCGCGAGGTCGTGGCCGAGCTGATCCAGGTCGCCACGACCGCGATGCGCGACACCATCGGCCCGACCACCGACACCATGGCATTCGGGGTCGACCTGCGCGACGACACCGACGACCCGGTGGCGATCGACGACCTGGTACCGCAGTCCCGCGCCACGGTCCGCGCGTTGCTCGCAGACCTCAACGGCAGCCCGGAGGACGCGCGGTTCCAGCTCGATCTCGCGGTGCGCGAGCTGGACCCGCTGACCGGCCTGGACGCCGTCCGCCGCGCACTGACCATGACGGTCGCGCTGATCCAGTGGACCGGTGAGGCGCGGTGAGCCGCGTTCGCCGGACAGGTGACTACCAGACGTCGCCGTCGCGCCAGTCGGCCACCAGCTCGCCGTCCAGGTCGAGCGGCACGCCGTCGACCGGCAGGACGTGCACCCCGCCGTCGTCGTCGGACGTGCGGCGCACCCCGTCGGGCGTGAGCGCCGCTGTCGGCCCGCGCCACACCCGCCAGCCCCGGGCCTTGTGGAACCCGAGGGCCATCTCCGACGAGCCGAGCGCGCCGAGGTCGTAGCCGCCGCGGATGATCTCCTCGACGGCCGTCATCACCGCGGCCGCGTGCCCCTCGCCGCGCCGGGCCGGGTGCACGCCGACGGCCTCGACGTAGCCCGTGCGCAGTGCCCGCCCGCCGTGCAGAAGCCTGCGCTGCACCACCGAGCCGTGCGCGACGAGGTCGGCGCCGTCGCGCACGAGGACGTGCATGCCGCCGGTCGCGTGCTCCCAGTCGTCGTCGAGCAGCCCGTCGAAGACGATGTCGAGCAGCGCGCGGGCGGCCGCACGGTCGGTGGCGTCGAGCAGCGCCGTGTGCGCGAGGCGAATGTCGATCACCGAACCATTGTGCCTTGTTCCGCATCGTCGAATCATTCTCGCCAACATTCTCTCCTAAGAAACACACGGGTACGGTGTCGGACATGACGAGTACCGCGGTGGACCAGGAGTTGGCGCGGCTGTACGCCGACTTCGAGGCGGCCCACATGACTCCACTGTGGACCCAACGCGAGGACCTGATGACCGAGTCGCCCCGGCCCAAGGCCGTGCCGGCGCTCTGGCGATGGTCCACGCTGTACCCGCTGGCCGAGCGGGCGGGCGAGCTGGTGCCGGTCGGCCGCGGCGGCGAGCGCCGGGCGATCGCGCTGCGGAACCCGGCCATCCCCGGCGACCCGTACGCCACGCCGACGCTCTGGGCCGCGATCCAGTACCTCGGCCCGCGCGAGGTCGCGCCGTCGCACCGGCACAGCCAGACCGCGTTCCGCTTCGTGGTCGAGGGCGAGGGCGTCTGGACCAACGTCGAGGGCGACGCCGTCGCCATGCGCCGCGGCGACCTGCTGCTCACCCCGAGCTGGCACTTCCACGAGCACCACAACACCACCGACCACCCGATGGCCTGGATCGACGGCCTGGACATCCCGCTGGTCAGCAAGCTCGACGCCGGGTTCTTCGAGTTCGGCCCGGACCGGCTCGGCACCACCGAGACGCCGGCCCGCTCCCGCAACGAGCGTCTCTGGGGGCACCCGGGGCTGCGGCCGGTGGGCGCGCAACCGCGGTCGGCCAGCTCGCCGCTCGCCGCCTACCGCTGGGAGCACACCGACGCGGCGCTGGCCGCGCAGCTGGAGCTCGACGCCACGGTCACGCCCGGCCACGCGGCGGTCCGCTTCACCAACCCGGCCACCGGCGGGGACGCGCTCACCACGATCCGCACCGAGATGCACCGGCTCCGTTCCGGGCACGCCACCGCCGCCACCCGGGTCGTCGGCTCGGCCGTGTGGCAGGTGTTCGCCGGCACCGGCCGGGCACACGTCGGCGACCAGACCTACGAGGTGGCCACGGGCGACCTGTTCGCGGTGCCGTCGTGGGCGCCGCTGCGCGTGGAGGCCGACGACCAGCTCGACGCGTTCCGCTTCTCCGACGACCCGGTGTACGAGGCACTCGGCCTGGCCCGGCGGGAGGACGTCTGATGCGCCTCGCCACCATCCGCACCGCCACCGGAACCCGGGCGGTGCGCGTCGAGGAGACCGACGCGGTCGAGCTCGGCCACGCCGACCTCGGCGAGCTGTTCCGGCGTCCGGACTGGCGGGCCGAGGCGGCCGAGGCGCAGGGCCGCCGGCACCCGGTCGGCGAGCTGGACTACGCGGTGCCGGTCACCAGTCCCGACAAGGTCATCTGCGTGGGTCTGAACTACCGCAACCACATCCTCGAGATGGGCCGCGAGCTGCCGACCCACCCGACGCTGTTCGCCAAGTACACCGGCGCGCTCATCGGCGCGTACGACGACATCACGCTGCCCGCGGTGTCCTCGGCCGTCGACTGGGAGGCCGAGTTGGGTGTCGTGGTCGGCAGGCCGCTGCGGCACGCCTCGCCCGAGGAGGCCGCGGCAGGCATCGCCGGCTACACCGTGGTCAACGACGTGACCGCCCGCGACTACCAGTACCGCGGCGCACAGTGGTTGCAGGGCAAGACGTTCGAGGCCACGACGCCGGTCGGCCCGTGGGTCGTCACCCCGGACGGCGCGCCCGAGCACGCGCTGAGCTGTGCCGTGGACGGCGAGGTGGTCCAGCGGGCGAGCACCGGCGATCTGGTGTTCGGCCCGGCCGACCTGCTCGCCTACGTCTCCGAGATCATCACGCTGCTGCCCGGCGACATCATCGCCACCGGCACCCCCGGCGGCGTCGGCCACGCCCGCACTCCCGCCCGCTACCTGACCGACGGTGCGGTCCTCACCACGACGGTCGCCGGCGTGGGGGAGTGCCGCAACGTCTGCCGATCCGCGAAGTGACCGCGCTCGACCTGGCCCGGGCCGGCGAACGCGTGCTGCTCGCCGCGTTCGACCGGCCCGTTCGGCTGCGGGCGCCCTCCGGGTTGCCGGGCTGGACCCGCGCGCACCTCGTCGCGCACCTCATCGGCAACGCAGGCGCCCTGGGCAACCTGCTGGCCTGGGCCCGGACCGGCGTCGAGACCCCGATGTACGCCACCCGCGCGGCCCGCGCGGAACAGATCGGCCGCGACGTCCAACGCCCGGACGATTGGCTGGTGACGACCATGCGCGAGTCGTCGGCGTCGCTCCTCGACGCGATGACCGAGCTGACCCCGGCGCGGTGGGACCACCCGGTGCGCAGCGCGCTCGGCCGGTCGATCACCGCGGCCGAGGTGCCGTGGATGCGCGCCCGTGAGTCGTTCGTGCACCTGGTCGACCTGGACCTCGGCGTCACCTTCGACGACCTCCCGGCGGAGTTCCTCGAGCCACTGCTCGACGACGCCACCCGGACGGTCGGCGGCAAGGCCGGCTGCCCGGCGTTGCGGCTGGTCGCCGGCCCGCACTCCTGGCCCCTGGCCGGCGGCGGCGCCGAAGTGACCGGCACGGTGGCCGACCTCGCCGCCTGGGTGACCGGCCGGTCCCGGCCCGCCGGCCGCCCGGCGCTGCCGGCCTGGCTGTAGCCGGCTCAGCCGAGTGGAACGACGTACTGGATGAAGCCGCGGTTCTCGGCGACCTGGTCGTAGAGCCGGCGTGCCGTGTGGTTGTCCGCCTTGGTGTGCCAGTACAGCCGGGCACACCCCTGCTCGCGGGCCCACTCTTGGACGGCCGTGATCAGCGCGCGGGCGACGCCGTGGCCTCGGGCGGCCGGGGTGGTGAACAGGTCCTGCAGGTAGCAGGCGTCCGGCGCCGTCGTGCTCGCGTGCACCAGAAAGTGCGCGATGCCGACCAGTCGGCCGTCCAGCCGGGCGCCCAGCGCGCGCATCAGCGTGCCGGCCCGGAACTCACGCCACGCCCGGTCGTACACCGCGGCGGGCAGGACCCGCTCGTAGAAGGTGTTGTAGCCCTCGAACAGGTCCTGCCACGCCGGCCGGTCGGTCGGGTCGAGGCCGCCAACGGTGATCACGGGCGATCAGCGTAGTCAGCCGTCGCGGCCGGTCAGCGAGCGATGCCAGGGCGCGATCCACCGCTCCAGCAGGCCCACCAGCCCGGTCAGGATCAGGGCGCCCACCATCAGCACCACGACCGCGGCGAACATCCGGTCCGGCTGGAAGGTGTGGCCCGCCTCGACGATCACGCCGCCGAGGCCGCCGAGCGCGGTGAAGAACTCGGCGATCACGATGCCGATCACCGCCTTGCCCACGCCGATGCGCAAGCCCGTCATGATCGACGGGATCACCGAGGGCAGCACGATGGACCGCAGGATCAGCCGCTGCGACGCGCAGAACGCGGTGCCCACCTCGGTGAGCGTCCGCGGGATCGCCTGCACACCGTGCCAGGTGTTGATGACGATCGCGAACACCGTCATCGTCGCGACGATCGCGGTCTTGACCGTGTCCTCCAGGCCGAACCACAGCACGAACACCGGGGTCAGCGCGATCATCGGCAGCGAGTAGCCCGCCACCACCAGCCACCCCAGCGCCGCCTCGACCACCCGGAACCGGCCGATCAGCAGGCCGACGGGGATCCCCACGACCACCGCCAGCACATAACCCGTGAGGAACGGGCGGGACGTCGCGCCGATGGCCGTCCACAGTGTCCCGTCCTGCGCCATCGACACCAGTGCGGACCACACGCGGGACGGGGGAGCGGCCAGGATCGGGTTGAGCGAACGCCCGACGATCTCCCACACCACCAGCAGCACCACGACCGACAGGGCGGTCACCGCCCGCATCCCGAGCCGCCGGTGGGACCGCACGGGCGTTGCCGCGGCCTGCGTCTCCGTCGGCACGACGACGGCGGTCATCGCAACGCTCCTTCGATCTCGATGCCGTGGATCAGCTGGTACAGCCGGTGCCGCTGCTCCATGAACTCCGTGGAGCCGCGGCGCTCCGCCACCGGCCGCGATACGTCCAGCCCGGTGTCCAGAATGGACTGGACCCGCCCCGGTGACGGTCGCATCGCGATCACCCGGTCGGCCAGCAGCACGGCCTCGTCCAGGTCGTGGGTGACGAACACGATCGTCTTCCCGGTCGCCGCGTGGATGCGCAGCAGCTCGGCCTGCATGCTCTCCCGGGTCTGCGCGTCCAGCGCGGAGAACGGCTCGTCCATCAACAGGATGGCCGGGTCGATCGCCAGCGCCCTGGCCATCCCGACCCGCTGCCGCATCCCGCCGGACAGCTCGTCCGGCCGGCGGTCCGCCGCGTCCGAGAGTCCGACGAGCGCGAGGTACTCCTCGGCGACCGCGCGGCGCGAGGCACGCGGCACCCCACGTGCCTCGAGTCCGAACTCGACGTTGCCCCGCGCCGTCCGCCATGGCAGCAGCTCGGCGTGCTGGAACACGATCCCGCGGTCGTTGCCGCAGCCGGTGACCACCTTGCCGTCGGCGCTCACCTGTCCGGAGGTCGCCGTGTCGAGCCCCATGATGATCCGCAGCAGCGTCGTCTTGCCGCATCCGGAGTGCCCGGTCAGGGCCACGATCTCCCCGGCGCCGACGTCGAACGACACGTCGTCCAGCGCGTGCACGTCCGGCCGGCGGCGGCCCGGGAACACCTTGCTGACCTGCGACACGGTCACGGCGGCGGACATCAGGACTCCTTCGCGCCGTAGTAGGTCTCCGGCACCTCGCCCAGGTCGGCGATCGCCTTGGCGCGGAACGAGTCGTCGATCAGCGACGCCGTGTCCACCGGCGCCTCCGCGAGGCCGAGCCGCTGCTGGAGGTCGGCCAGGTACTCGATCTGGCGCACCGGGATCGACCCGTTCGCCGCGAGGTAGCCGCCGTCCCTGTACTCGGTGTAGGTCGAGGTGATCTCCTCGGCGTCGGCGGGCAGGCTCAACGCCTTCGCGGTCAGCGCGTTCGCCTCGTCCTCGTGGTCGAGCGCGTACCGGATGCCCTCGACGAGCCCGGCGATCAGCCCGGTCACCGCGTCCGGCGCGCGCTTCAGCACGTCCGAGCGGGCGATCAGCGCGTACCGCGGGTAGTCCGGCACCACGTCCCTGGCCTTGGCCAGCACGGTCACGTTGTCCTTCCGCGCCTGCGCGATGAAGTCCAGCGGTGAGGAGGCCGCGTCGATCTGGCCGGACACCACGGCCTTGTACCGGTCGGGCGACCCACCGGAGTTCACGAACTTCACCGTCTTCAGGTCGACGCCCGCCTGGGACAGCATCTCCTTGGCCACGATCGCCGGCAGCGCGGTCGGGGTCGAGATCCCGACGGTCGCGCCGGACAGGCTCGCCAGGTCCTTGTGGCCGGGCTTGGCGTAGATGACGTAGTTGAGCCCCGGCATGGTCGAGCCGATGAACTTGATGTCCGCGCCGCGCTGCTTGGCGAGCAGCGCCTCGCTCGGGTTGCCCTGGATGATGTCGACCTGGCCGGACAGCAGCGCGGGGAACGCCTGCTGCGCGCTCTTGAACTTGACCACCTCGACCTTGGCGCCGTGCTTTTCGAAGAAGCCCTTCTCCTGCGCCATCAACAGGTACCCGGCGTCGGTACCCGGCTCGTACATGCCGTACTTGATCACCTGCGGGTCGTCCGAGCCGGTCGACGAGCTGCCGCAGCCGGCGGTCACGCCGAGCACGCCGAGCAGCACCGCGAGGCACGTGAGAAAACTGCGCTGTCTCATCGTCGTCCTTCTTTCACACCGGCCAGACCGTCCAGAACGGCGGCGAACTTGTCGGCCACCCGCGCCCGGAGCTCGGGGCTCGCCTCCGCGACGGGTGGGAACTCGGCGATGCGCTCGAACGGGCGCACCGCGCTGACCACGGCGCGGGAGTTGCGGTTGACCCCGGCCGGAAGCCGCGGGTCCAGCGGCCCGCTCCACGCGCCCCGCACGATCTCGATGTCCTCGGCGGGGTCGCAGCGGGTGGACATCGCCCACAGCACGTCGAAGGTGTTGGCCGGGTCGATGTCGTCGTCCACCACGACCACGAACCGGCCGAGGTAGGAGCCCGACTGGCAGCTCGCGGCCAGCAGACCCGCCTGCCTCGCGTGCCCGGCGTAGGCCTGCCGGATCGCGATCACGTTGAACATCCGGGCCGCGCCCGCCTCGTGGCACCACACGCCGGTGACGCCCGCGAGCCCGGCCCGCTCGACCTCGTCCCAGATCATCCCGGCCTTCATCACGCACTTGCTGTAGGAGAAGTTCGACGGTGGCCGGATGGGGGAGGCGACGGTCATGATCGGGTCGGTCCGGTGGTAGATCCGGCGGACCCGCACCACCGGCTGGTCGCTGCGACCGCCCGCGTAGTAGCCGGTGAACTCGCCGAACGGGCCCTCCGGCGCGAGGTCGCCGGGGTACAGCTCGCCCTCGAGCACCAGCTCCGCGCGGGCCGGCATCGGCAGCCCGTGCAGTTCGGAGCGGACCACCTCGAACGGGCGGCCGCGGTGCCCGCCCGCGTAGTCGTACTCGGACAGTCCGTAGCGGATCTCGTTGCCGGAGGCCAGGAACAGCAGCGGGTCATGACCGCAGGAGATCAGCACCGGGCACGGTTTGCCCTGTGCGAAGTACTTGTCGCGGATCTGCCGGCCCTGCTTGCCCGGTGAGGTCCACAGGCCCACCCGGTCCGGTCCGTGCACCTGCACCCGGTACGTGCCGACGTTCACCCAGCCGTCGTCCGGGTCGGCCATGACCACCGCGTCGTCGGTGCCGATGTAGGGGCCGCCGTCGAGCTCGTGCAGCGTCGGCGCGCCGAGCGCGGTGACGTCGACCTCGTCGTCGCGCAGGACGTTCTCGAGGATCGGGCCGTCGTCGACATACTCCGGCGGGATCGGCTCGTGGGTCTTCATCCGGTCCCGGTAGCTGCGCACGACGTCCATCGGGTGGCCCGGTCGCGGCAGACCGAGGGTGAGCGCGAGCCGGTTGGCCGAGTTCGTGGCGCCGGACATCAGCCGGTGCCCGCTCGGGGCGCCGACGACGTCCTCGAACAGCACCGCCGGGCCGCCCTCGCCGCCGTGGTGCGCGATCAGCTCGACCAGCGTGCCCAGCTCGAGGTCGATGTCCACACCGGACACCCGGACCAGCTCGCCCGACTTGTCGATCCGGCTGATCAGCTCACGCAGGTCGGCGTGGGGCTCGTCGTATTCGTGGTATGTCATGCCACCGCTCCTTTGCGGACGGTCCGCGTCAGGTTCCGTCGCCGGATCTGGCCGCGCCGGTGATCTTGCGGTACCGGTCCGCGATCTCCGCCAGCTCGTGTTCGCTGATCACGTCCTCGATGGTCGTGAATGGACGGTCACCGGTACGCTGCCACACCTCTCGGAGGATCGCGTCCGGTGGGTTGGTCCGGTTCATCCGCACGACCTCGGCGGTGGCCGGGAGTCGCTCGGCCTCGTACGCGGCGAGTGCGGCGGCCGGGTCGGTGGCCGCCGCGAGTGCCTGGCCCAGCACCTCGGAGTCCACAATGGCCTGCCCGGCGCCGTTGGAGCCGCGGGGAACCATGGGGTGGGCCGCGTCGCCGAGCAGGGTGACCCTGCCGAACGACCAGCGATCCAGCGGCTCCTGGTCCACCATGGGGTACTCGAGGATGGTCTCCGAGGACCGGAACATGGCCGGTACGTCGAGCCAGTCGAACGTCCAGTCGGCGAAGGCGTCGACAAAGTCGGCGAGCCGGCCGCGCCGGTTCCAGTCCCGGGTGGCGTGCCGCGGCGTCTCGATCTCGACCACCCAGTTGAGGAGCTGGTTGCCCTCGGCGTCGACATCGTCGCGGATCGGGTAGACGACGAGCTTGCCGGTGGTGAACCAGCCGGCGCGGACCATGCTGGCGCCGGAGAGGAACGGCTTGCCGCGGGTGGTGCCGCGCCACATGTTGATGCCCGAGTACACCGGGGCGCCCTCGTCGGGGTGCAGATGCCTGCGCACCACCGAGTGGATGCCGTCACAGCCGACGAGCACGTCCGCGCGGAAGGTCCGCGCACCGCCCGCGGTGTCCACCTGGACGTCCACACCGGACTCGTCCTCGGTGAGCCCGACGCAGCGGTGGCCGGTGTGCACCCGGTCCGGGCCCAGCCGGTCGAGCACCGCGTCGAGCAGCACCTTCTGCAGGTCGCCGCGATGGATGGACACCTGCGGGTGGTCGAAGCCGGCGAGCGTGCCGCACGGCTCGCGGTGCACGAGCTGGCCGAACCGGTTGAAGAACACCGACTCCCGGGTGACCACGCCCGCGCCGGCGAGCGCGGTGTCGACGTCGAGGTCGGCGAGGATCCGCATGGCGTGGGGCAGCACGTTGATGCCCACCCCGATGCCGGCGATCTCGTCGACCGCCTCGACGACCCGGCAGTCGATGCCCACGCGGTGCAGCTGCAACGCGAGGGTGAGCCCGCCGATTCCGGCCCCGACAATCGTCACGTTCACGAAGGGAACGGTAGGTCGGCCGTTCGCTATGTGGAACTAGGAGCCGACGAAATTCGACACAGCGGAATCACGGCCGAACGGACCGGTCGCGCAGCGCGACGAGGGCGGCCCGGGTGCCGGCCCACCGCTCGTTCGCGGCGATCGCCGGCGTGGCGTGGAACTCCATGGGACGCAACGGGATGCCGAGCGAGTCGCGCATGTGCCAGACGACCTCGCAGGTGAGGCAGGCGAACCCGGGGTGCTCCTCGGTCGCCAGGACGCGCAGCTTCGCGTAGTGCGCCACCTCGCCGTCGGCGGCGATGAGCGTGGCCGTGCCGGTGCGCGTGAGGTTGGCCCGCGCGGTCGTGCTGGCGATCGCGACGAGCAGCGCGTCGCCCGCGGGCAGGAGCTCCGGGGTGCACAGCAACATCACGTGCGGGAAGCCCGCCTCGTCCACGGTGACGAACGGGAACGCCTGCTCGTCCAGGTCCGGTTCGGGCCACGGCTCCAGCAGGCGGGCCAACCCAGGGTTCAGGTCCGGGCTCACTCCGTCCACCGGCGGAACGTGGCGTTGGGGATGCGGAACTGGTCGAGCACCTTGCCGCAGGTCTGGCGCAGGAGGTCGTCGATCGTCTCCGGCCGGTGGTAGAACGCGGGCACCGGCGGGAGGATCGTGCCGCCGGCGAGGGTGACCGTCTCCATGTTGCGGATATGGATGAGGTTCAGCGGGGTCTCGCGGGTGACGAGCACGAGTGGGCGGCGCTCCTTGAGCGTCACGTCCGCCGCGCGAGCCACGAGGTTGTCCGAGTTGCCGGTGGCCACCGCGGCCAGCGTGCGCATGGAGCACGGGATGACCACCATGCCGGCGACGGGGAACGAGCCGGACGAGATCGACGCGCCCAGGTCATGTGCGTCGTAGACGACATCGGCGAGTTTCTCGACCTCCGCCGGGTCGGTCCGCAGCTCCAGCTCGATGCTCTTGCGCGCGCCGGTGGACAGCACCAGGTGGGTCTCGACCGCGCCGAGCTCGCGGGCGATTTTCAGGAACGTCACGCCGAGCTGCGGGGCGCTCGAGCCGGACATGCCGACCACGAGCCTGGTCGATTCGGACATGCGGGGAGCGTACGCCGAGTATTGCCCAGCGGAACATGGCGGCAATACAGTTCGAGTATGGGGAACGACACCTCCGGCGCCACGTCGGTCGACAAGGCACTGGCGTTGGTGCTGCTGCTCAACGAGGCCCAGCAGATCCGGGTGAGCGAGGCAGCGGACGCGCTCGGGGTGGCCCGGTCCACCGCGCACCGGCTGCTCAACCAGCTCCGGGCGCGCGAGTTCGCGGTGCAGGACGGCCGGCGGGTGTACCGGCCCGGCCCTGCGTTGCGGGCGCTGACGTCGACCCCGAGCACGCTGCCGGACCTGCGCCGCGCGCTGCACGACCACCTGCTGAGCTGCAGCAAGCAGGTCAGCGAGACCGTGCACCTGATGGTCCTGGAAGGCAACGGCGTCCGGTTCGTCGACGGTGTCGAGGGTCCGCACACGCTGCGCGTCGGCCCGCGCACCGGCGTGGTGCTGCCCGCGCACTGCACATCGGGAGGCAAGGCCCTGCTCGCCGCGCTGTCCCCGGACGACCTGCGGGCGCTCTACCCGCGGGGTCTGCCGCGCAGCAACGACAACGCGGTCGCGACGCTGCCCGCGCTGATCCGTCACCTCGCGCAGGTCCGCCGCCGCGGCTACGCGACCAACATCAACGAGAGCGAGCGCGGCATCTCCGCGATCGGCTGCCCGGTGATCGACGCGACGGGCCGCACGGTCGCCGCGATGGCGATCGCCGCGCCGTCCGCCCGGTGTTCCCGGGAGCGGATCGGTGAGCTGGCGCCGCTGCTGGCGGACGCGGCGCGGGAGGCGGGCCAGGAGCTGTAGTTCTGTATCCTGGGTCGGTTTGTCGAGACGGGAGAGGGCCTTGCTGACCCAGTTAGGGCGTGTCTCGTGGGTCTTGGTCGATGGGATTCGTGATCCAGATGTCTCCTGGCAAGGCGGCGGAAGGTCGCGCATACCGGGTTGTATTCGGGCCTTTCGACAACGCGGCCAGGGGGCAGCTGGGCGCGAATACCACGATCCAAGATCCGCGAGACATGGCCTAGTCCGTTATGTCCTGGCGCCGCTGGCGCGGCTCGGCTACCGGCCGCGCGTGGAGGGCTTGTCGAACGTGCCCGCGTCGGGCCCGGTGATCATCGCGGCCAACCACCGCGCGGTCCTCGACACGGCGGTGATCTCGCTGGTGGTCCGCCGGCAGGTCCGCTTCCTGGGCAAGGCGGAGTACTTCACCGGTCGCGGCTTGCGCGGCCGGCTGATGGCGGCGTTCGTCGACGCGCTCGGCTTCGTCCCGGTGGAGCGCGGCAACGCCCACGCCGGCCTCGCCGCGCTGAACGCCGGCCAGAACGCGCTGAACGCGGGTGGCGTGTTCGCGATCTACCCAGAGGGCACCCGGTCGCGCGACGGCCGGCTCCACCGGGGCCACACGGGCGTGGCGGTGCTCGCGCTGACGACCGGTGCCCCGGTGGTGCCGGTGGCCTTGTTCGGCACGGAGAAGCTGATGCCCCGCGGTGGCAAGATCCCGCGGCCGGCCAGGGTGGCGGTGCGGTTCGGCGAGCCCTTGGACTTCACCGCGGTGACCGAGCGCAACCTGCGCGCCCGCCGCGCGGTCACCGACGAGGTGATGGCCGCGATCCGCGAGCTGTCCCAGCAGGAGTACGTGAACACCTACCACCGCCGCCCGGACGAGAACATCGCCTGACCCACCCAGAACCCGCGAGTCCAACACCCAGAACCCGCGAGTCCAACGTTCGGGACCCGCGAGTCCAACGTTCGCGGGTCGGGAACGAGGGACTCGCGGGTCGGGTGCGCGGGGCGGTCAGTGGAAGCGGACTCGGTGCAGGAGGCGGTCGATCAGATCCGGCAGTGCGAACTCGCCGGCCTGCTCGAGCCACAGCGCGCCCGCCGTCCGCACCGTCGCCAGGAACGTCGCGGCCATCAGCCGGGCCACCTCCAGGTCGAGGTCGCCCCGGGTGAGCAGCACCTCGGCCAGGTCGCGCTCCAACGCCATCTGGTCGGCCGCCTGCCGGGCCAGCAGCGACGGATGCCTGCGCAGCAGCCGTAGCTGCGCCACCCAGTCCGGGTCCGGCAGGGTCAGGTGTCCGTACAGCTCACCCGCCGCCCGCCGCAGCGCGAGCCACGGCTTCTCGGCCGCCGGCCGCCTGCGGACCAGGTCCAGCATCTGGTGGGTCCGCTCGCGGTCCGCGTGCAGGACCGCATCCTCCTTGTTCGCGAAGTAGTTCGAGAACGTCCGCCGCGAGACGCCGACCGAGTCCGCGATGTCCTCGATCGTCACGCTGTCCAGCCCGCCGGCCATCGCGAGGCGCAGGGCGGCCTCGTGCAGGGACAGCCTGGTCGCGGCCTTCTTGCGCTCACGGAGCGGGCTCACGGACTCCACAGTGCTCACCCTATCGGTGGTGGTAAGTTCCTGTTGTGCAATTTTGCACTCTGCGCAAGAATTGTGCCAAACGGGTACTCGAGGAGGAGGCAGGAAGGGAATGGCCGAGGGGAACGCGGCTGACGAGGTGATGCCCCGCCGGCAGGTGCTGGAGTCACTGAGCGGCCTGCTGCTGGTGCTGTTCGTCGCGATGATCAGCTCGACCGTGGTGTCCACGGCGCTGCCGCTGATCATCGGCTCGCTCAACGGGTCGCAGGCCCAGTACACCTGGGTGGTCACCGCGACCCTGCTGACCGCGACCGCGAGCACGCCCATCTGGGGCAAGCTCGCCGACCTGTTCAACAAGAAGTCGCTCGTCCAGATCGCGATCGTGGTCTTCGTGCTCGGCTCTGTGGCCGCGGGCTTCGCGCAGAACGCCGAGCAGCTCATCGCCGCCCGCGCGTTCCAGGGCCTGGGCGTCGGCGGCCTGCAGGCGCTGGTCCAGGTCGTGATCGCGGCGATCATCCCGCCTCGCGAGCGCGGCCGGTACAACGGCTACCTCGGCGCCGTGATGGCCGTGGCGACCGTCGGCGGCCCGCTGCTCGGCGGTCTCATCGTCGACGTGCCGTGGATGGGCTGGCGGTGGTGCTTCTTCGTCGGCGTGCCGATCGCGCTGGTCGCGTTCATCGTGCTGCAGAAGACGCTGCACCTGGAGACCATCCGCCGCCAGAACGTGCACGTGGACTACGCGGGCGCCGCACTCATCGCGGTCGGCGTGAGCGACCTGCTGATCTGGGTGTCCTTCGTGGGCAACTCCTTCGACTGGATGTCGTGGCAGTCCGCGGCCATGGTCATCGGCGGCGTGCTCGTGCTCGGCACAGCGGTGATCGTCGAGTCCCGGGTGCGCGAACCCGTGGTGCCGCTGCACATCGTGCGCACCCGCACCGCCGCGCTCGCGATCGTCGCCAGCCTCGCGGTCGGCCTCGCCATGTTCGGCGGCGCGGTGTTCCTCGGCCAGTACTTCCAGGTCGGCCGCGGCTACACGCCCACCGAGGCGGGTCTGCTGACCATCCCGCTGATGGCCGGCGTGTTCGTGGCGTCCACGGTGGTCGGCCGGATCATCAGCCGCACCGGGGTGATCAAGCCCTACATCGTGGCCGGCGCCGTCATCCTGGTGATCGGGTTCCTCGGGCTCGGCATGATCGACCACGACACGTCGCTGTGGCTCGTGGGCGGCGGGATGGCACTCGCCGGCACCGGAGTCGGCATGACCATGCAGAACCTGGTGCTCGTGGTGCAGAACTCGGTCGCACTGCGCGATCTCGGCGCGGCCAGCGCGTCGGTCACGTTCTTCCGCTCCCTCGGCGGCACGATCGGCGTGTCGGTGCTCGGCGCGGTGCTGGCCAACCGGGTCACCGCCGACCTCACCGCCGCGCTCGGCGGGCACGGGCTCACGTCCGGCGGCGGGAACACCAGCGCGCTGAATCTGGCCGCGCTGCCGCCGGAGATCCAGCACGTGGTGCGCACCGTGTACGGCGACGCGACCGCGCACATCTTCCTGATCTCGGCGGCCGCGGCGGTGGTCGGTGTCATCGCGGCGCTGCTGCTCAAGCCGATTACCCTGCGCACCACGATCGACCTCGAGAAGGTGAAGCAGGACGACCCGGTGTCCGACCCGATCGTGGGATAGGTGGTTGTTCGTGGGTGGCGGTGCGGCCGACCTGGGCGAGCCCTCCCGGGCGTACGAGCCGACGGTGGAACGGTTCGGCCCCCCGTCGGGGCCGGGGCGGACCATCCTCGTCGGCGTCGACGGCAGCGACACCGCGATGCGGGCCGCGGCCTACGCGTTCGGCCTCGCCCGGCGCCAGGGCTGCCGGCTGCTGGTGGCCTTCGTCGCGACCCGGTCGGGGCTCACCCTGACCGGGCCGGCGGCCGCGTTCGAGCTCCGTACCCAGCAACAGCTGCGCGAGGAGCTGAGCGCGCATGTCCGGTCGGCCGCGGAGGAGCTGGGTGTGCCGGTGACGTTCCTGATGGTGCACGGCGACCCGGTGACGGCCCTGCGTGACGCGGCGGACTGCACCCATGCGGACACCGTGGTGGTCGGCGCGTCGACCAGCGCGGGCCACCGGTTCGCCGGCTCGGTGGCGAACCGGTTGATCAAGGCAGGCCACTGGCCGGTGGTCGTGGTCCCCTGACCCGTTTGTTGGAAACTCACGATCTACTGATGCGATGGGTTATCGTTAACCTACGCAGCGTCGAGGAGGTCGGGTCCGATGGGACGTGGTCGGGTGTTCCGGTGGTTTGCGGCGGTGCTCCTGGTGGCGGGAGCGGTCACGGCGACCAGGGGCGCGGCCGGCGCGGTCGACGCCGTGGACGCCGAGGTGATGGCCTTCGCGCGGCAGGCGGCCGGGCAGCGGGTCGTCTACTCCTACCCGGGGCTCACCCCGCCGGAGAGCCTGCTCGCCCGGATCCGCGCGGGCGAGGCGGCGGGCGTGATCTTCTTCGGCGAGAACGTGTCCAGCCTGACGCAGATCTCGGGGGTCGTGGCGCAGCTCCGGGCCGCGGCCGCGCAGAGCCCGGCGCAGGAGCCGTTGCTGCTCATGACCGACCAGGAGGGCGGCCAGATCCGCAGGCTGCCCGGCGAGCCCGCGTTGTCGCACAAGGACATCGGTCAGTCCGCCAACCCCGGCGCGGCGGCCACGAACGCCGGCCACGGTGCGGGGCAGAACCTCGCCGGTGTCGACATGAACGTGAACCTGGCGCCGGTGCTCGATGTCTTCCACGCGCCGGGTGACCTGATGGACCAGTACGAGCGGTCGTTCAGCTCGGACTCGTCCGCGGTGAGCACGCTCGGCGCCAACTACGTGCGCGCGCAGCAGGCCGAGGGCGTGGCCGCCACCGTGAAGCACTTTCCCGGCCTCGGCACGGCGAACGCGGCCGACAACACCGACACCCGCCCGGTCACGCTGAACGTCTCACTGTCCACTTTGCGCAGTGTGCACGAGGCGCCGTACCAGGCGTCGATCTCCGCAGGGGCCAAGCTCGTGATGCTGTCCTGGGCGGTCTACCCGGCGCTGGACTCCCGCCCGGCCGGGCTGTCCTCCGTGGTAGTCCGGCAGGAACTGCGCTCCCGCAACGGGTTCACCGGCGTCACGGTCTCCGACGCGCTCGAGGCGGGTGCCCTGCGCGACTACGGCTCGACCGGCAACCGCGCGGTGCTCGCCGCCCAGGCGGGCGTCGACCTGATCCTGGCCTCGGCCCGGGACGTGAACCAGGGTGACCAGGCAGCCGACGCCCTGGCCGACGCGCTCGCCGACGGCACCCTCGACAGCGGGGCCTTCGGCGACGCGCTGGCCAGGGTCAACACCCTGCGCGCCGGACTGTCCTAGGTCCGTACCCTGGGCGGCATGGCTCTCGATGATCTTCCCCGGGTCGAGTTCGCGTTCCCCGGGCCGCTGCGCGACCAGCTCGTGGCCGCGATCCTGTCCGGCGCGAAGACCTCGACCTCCGGCCTGGTGATGGACTACGAGCGCGAGAACGAGCCGCTGCCGGTGGCCGGCCAGCGGCTCGCGATCGTGGACTCCGCGGACCGGCGGGTCGCCGAGATCGAGGTGACCGAGGTGCGCGTGGTCCGGCTCGCCGACGTCGACCTGCGGCACGCCGTGGACGAGGGCGAGGGCTACGAGTCCGTCGCGCAGTGGCGGGCCGGGCACGAACGGTTCTGGCACGGCCCGGAGGTGCGCGCGGAGCTCGGCGACTCCGGGTTCACCGTTCACGATGACACCCTGGTGGTCGCCGAGCGGTTCCGGCTGGTGCGCGCCGCGACCGGCTAGACCGGCACCGGGGTCCGGTCCGGCTGGTCCTCGCGCGGCGGCTCGGCGAGCCGCTCGCCCTCGACGTCCACGTTGGGCAGCACCCGGTCCAGCCTGCGGGGCAGCCACCAGGCGCGCCTGCCGAGCAGCGACATCACCGCGGGCACGATCGTCATCCGGACGACGAACGCGTCCACCGCGACACCGACCGCGAGCGCGAAGCCGATCGACTGGATCAGCGTGTCCTCGGCGAAGATGAACCCGGCGAACACGCTCGTCATGATCAGCGCGGCGGCCACCACGACGCGGGCGCCGTGCCGGAAGCCGGCCACCATCGCCTCGCCCGCGGGCGCGCCGTGCACGTACTCCTCGCGCATCCTGGTCACCAGGAACACCTGGTAGTCCATCGCGAGTCCGAAGAGGACACCGATCAGCAGGATCGGCAGCATGCTCATGATCGGCCCGATGCTCTCCACGCCGAGCGCGTCGGCGAGCCAACCCCACTGGAACACCGCGACCACCGCGCCGAACGTCGCGGCGACCGAGGCGAGGAAGCCCAGCGTCGCCTTGAGCGGCACGATCACCGAGCGGAACACCAGCATCAGCAACAGGAACGCGAGCCCGACGATCAGCGCGAGGTAAGGGACCATCGCGCCGGCGAGCTTGTCGGAGACGTCGATGTTGGCTGCGGTCTGGCCGGTCACCGAGATCTCCGCGCCGGTCGTGTCGTGCAGCGTGCCGGCGGCCGCGCGGATGTCGGTGACCAGATCCTCCGTGGCGGCGTCGCTCGGACCGGTTCGCGGGATCACCGTCAGCAGCGTGGTGTCACCGGCGCGGTTGGGCTGCGGCGGCGGGATCGCCGCGACGCCCAGCGCGTCGATCCGCTGCACGGTCTGCTGCACGGCGGCCCGCGGGTCGGTCGCGTCCGCGGTGTCGACGACGACGGTGAGCGGACCGTTGGCGCCCGGGCCGAAGCCCTTGCTCACGAGCTCGTAGGCCTTGTGCTGGCTGGACTCCGGTGCGGAGTTGGCGTCGTTGGGCAGGCCGAGCTGCATGCTCGCGGCCGGCACGGCGACCAGCGCGAGGCCGGCGAGCGCGATCAGCAGGGCGGGCACCCGGCGTCGGGCGACGAGGCGGGCCCAGCGCTCGCCCATGCTGGTCCGGCCCGGCTTGGGCCCACCGCGCAGGCCACGGATCCGGGCGCCGCGCACCCGGTCACCGGCGAAGCCGAGGATCGCGGGGAGCAGGGTGATCGCGATGAGGACCGCGACGACGACGGTGATCGCGGCGGCGACCCCCATCTCGCCGAGGAATGGGATGCCGACGACGGTCAGGCCGGCGAGCGCGACCATCACGGTGAGCCCGGCGAAGACGACGGCCGAGCCCGCGGTGCCGACCGCGCGGCCCGCGGCCCGCTCGTGGCTCTCGCCGCGGGCCAGCTCGTGGCGGTAGCGGGACACGATGAACAGCGCGTAGTCGATGCCGACCGCGAGGCCGATCATCAGCGCGAGCACCGGGGTGTTGGCGTTGAGCTCGAGGAAGCCGGACGCGGTGGTGATGCCGGCCATGCCGACGCCGACGCCGACGAGCGCGGTGATCAGCGGGAGCCCGGCGGCGAGCAGCGAGCCGAACGTGATGACGAGGACGAGCGCGGCGACGAGCACGCCCAGGATCTCGGTGGCGCCGGTCTCGGGCGCGGCACGGGTGGCGTCCCCGCCGAGCTCGACGGTCAGGCCCGCGTCCTGGCCGGACCGGGCGGCCTGTTCCAGCCCGTCGCGGTCCGCGTCGGTCAGCTCGAACGCCTGCTGGTCGTAGCCGACCTGAACCAGGGCGACCGTGCCGTCCCGCGAGACGGCCCCTGTCCGGAACGGATCGGCCACCCGGGCGACCTCGGGGGCGTCCTCGATGGCGGCGACCACGCGCTCGACCGCTGCCTGGTTGGCCGGCGTGGTCAGCGTCTGACCTTCCGGTGCGGCGATCGCGACCCGCGCGGTGCCGCCGCCGATCCCGGCCTCGGGGAAGGTCGTCTTGAGGTGGTCGATGGCGCGTTGGGCCTCGGTGCCGGGGATGCTCACGGCGTTCGTGAACTGGCCGGACAGGCCGACGGCGCCCAGGCCGAGGACGATCAGCAGGGCCGCCCAGACGCCGGTGACCAGCCACCGGCGGCGGAAGGACGCGCGGCCGAGGCGGTAGAGGAATGTCGCCACCTGTGGACTCCTTCGTTGATGTGCTCCCTTCCGAAGCTAGCCGAACGGCAAGCAGGCGCCAAGCCGATCGGCAAGTTTGTGACTTGCCGCACGGCTAGTTGTCGACTTGTCGAATGGCTAGCTGAGAGAGTAGGGTCGAACTCTCAGCGAGGAGGTCACGATGACGGCCATGGCGGCCCGCGACGGTGATACTCGGACCCGGCTGCTCGAGACCGCGCTGGCGTTGTTCACCAAGCACGGGGTCGAGGGCACGTCGCTGCAGATGATCGCGGACGCGTTGGGCGTCACGAAGGCCGCGGTGTACTACCACTTCAGGACGAAGGACGAGATCACCGAGGCCGTCGCCGAACCGGCGCTGCGCCGCCTGGGCGCGATCGTGCGTGAGGCCGGTGCGCTGCGGCGACGGGGCGCGCAGGTCGACCACGTGCTCGCCGGCGTCGTGGACATGGTGATCAGCCACCGCGCGCTCGCGGCGGTGTTCGCCAGCGATCCCGGCGTGGCCAGGGCGCTCGAGCGGTCGCTGCACGGCGAGGAGAACGTGAAGGACTGCCTGACGGAGCTGCTGGTGGGCCCGGACCCCGACCCGGCGACGGCGGTGGCCGCCCATGTAGCCCTGGCTGGCATCGCGCTGGCCGGCGGCTCCCCGGCGTTGACCGACCTGCCGGACGATGAGCTGCGCCAGCACCTCATGGAGTCCGGCCGGCGACTGCTGGGCCGTCCCCGCCGCCGCGGCTCCCACCAACCCGACGACCGGGCGCTGCCCGAGGCGCTCGGGTAGCACGACGAGCCCGGACAGGACGGGAATGGCGGGGTGGAGTGAGGACAACACCATGGCGACGGACACCAGCTGATCGCGTGTGGCCAGCAGGTAGGCCACGAGCGCGAGGGTGGCCGCAGCACCCGACAGCGGCCGCGTCGAGCCGTGCTCTCGCGTTCTCGGCGGGCTCGTCGGTTCGCGCGGTGACGCGCCAGGCGATCGGGAGGACCGCGAGTGTCGCCGTGACGCGGCCGGCCAGTACCGGCCACAGGCCCGCGTCCGGGGTGGCCTGGGCCAGGTACTGAACCGCGATGGCGAGGCTCGTCAGCAGGCCGTCCGCGGCGCCGGCCTCCGCGCTCCCGCGGTAGGACACGAGCCACATCGCCGGACTGCCAGCCCCATGCCCACCATGGCGAGCAACGTCGGCCGGTCGTCGAGCACGACGATGCCGACGCGCACCGGCATGGTCGGTCCGCCGACCGCGGTCACCGCCACCACCACGCGCATCGCGCCCCGGCTCAGGCCGCGGTACAGGAACGCCATGCCGACCCCGGTGCCCCACCCCGGACAACGCGCCCCGAGCCAGGCCCGCCACGGTATGGCGCGCCCCGGCAGCAGCGGCGTAAGCAGGAGCATCAGCACGAACCCGCCCGCCTGGCCGATTAGCGGCGACCACCGCGAACCCCGCCCGCCGGGACAGCAGGCCTCCGGCCAGGTCCGCGATGCCGTAGAGCACCGACGACCCGAGCGAGCAGCGCTCCCATCAGCTCGGCTCGCCTGCTGGCCTCGCCGACCGGGCAGACCGCGTCCGCCGTGCAGGCGGGGCGACCGCACAGGCTCACCCGGTCGTGGAGCTTCACCAGCAGCGCGGACAGCGTTCGGCGAGCCGCTCGCGGTCCGTGTCGTCCACATCGGACAGCAAGTCGGCCAGCGGCTCGGCGCGGGCGGCGAGCAGGCGGCCCGCCGCGTCGACGTCCGGGGCCGTCAAACGGACGCCGACCGCGCGGCCGGCGGTGCCGTGGCGCTGGGCGAGGCCGGCGGCTGTGAGCGAGTCGACCATCCGCGCCGCCGCCGACTGGGTCAGGCTGATGCACCGTCCGAGCTCGGTGACGCTCAGGCGGGGGTCGTCGGCGAGGATCACCAGCGCCGCCGCGCCGCTCACGCCGACCCCGGCCGCCCGGGTCGCGGCCGCCAGCATCAGGTCGGTCACCGCCGGCGGGGTCGCGCCGAGCAGGCTGGCGGGTCGGTCATGCATACCCACGCCGCCGCCCGGCCAACGATGGATTTGGTCGAACGAGCAAGTCTCGCTTGGATGAGCCGATGAGAACCGCCCGCCGCGCACAGATCATCGAGGCGGCCATCGACACGATCGCCGCCGAGGGGCTCGCCCGCGCATCGTTCGCCCGGATCGCCCGCACCGCGGGGCTGTCCAGTACCGGCCTCATCTCCTACCACTTCGCCGGCAAGCAGGAGCTCATGGACGAGGTCGTCCGGCTCGTGGCCGCGGAGTTCGCCGCGTTCGTCGAGGAACGCAGGGACGCCGAGGCCGGGCCGGCGGCAGAGCTCCGCGCGTTCATCGCCGCCAACGTCGAGTTCGCCAGCAAGCACCGCACCCGGCTGCTCGCCGCCCTCGACGTCGCCCGCGCCGAGCGCAAGCCGGCGTTCCAGGTGGACCTGCCCGGCCTGGCAGGGCTCCTGCGGGCCGGGCAGCGCCACGGCGAGTTCCGCTTCTTCGACGTCGACGTGATGGCGATAGCCGTCCAGTCGGTGCTGGACGGCGTGCTCAACCGGCTCGCCGCCGACCAGGACGCCGACCTCGGCGCCTACACCGAGGAGCTCGCCACCTTGTTCGAGCTCGCCACCTGCGGCTAGTCGCAATGCCATACGGTGCCGGTAGCGGGAGCGGAGCTCCGGTAGGAGAGGTCGTCCTCTCCAAGACTTTCTCCAGCCGGGCTATCCGTGGCTGTCCGTGGTCATCTGCGCCGGTGCGGGATCACGGCGACGGTTCCCGTGCTCGCTGGTCACGTCAGTGGCCAGGAAAGGTGGCGGTCGGAGTTCCGCCTGCGGACACGGTGGGTGTGTGCCGACTCGATGGGGTGAAACCGTTGCTGTGAAACGGAAACCGTGCTGCGGTTCGGGTAGAATCGACCATATGTGCGAGCCGATTGTCGATCTACCCGACGACCCCACCCCCGAGGCCATACCGCTGGCGACGGCACGCGGGTTCACGCGAGCGGCCTGGCAGAACGAGGGACACTCATTGGAGCAACTCGCCGTCTACGCGGCGGCCAGTGGTGGCGAGTTCGACGCGCTCGAGGTCGCCGCCTTGTTTCGGATCTCTCTCCGCGCCGCGCAGCA
>NZ_WHTD01000123.1 GCF_009379765.1 Actinophytocola sp.
GCATCCCCCAACCCTCACCACTTCAGGCCCGGCTCCTGGATCTACTCGGCGTCGACCCCACCACCCTAAGATGATCAAGTACCGCACCCGACAACCAACTCGAGTTGATCAACCCCCATGTGCGGAATACCCGGCTAGCTAGCCGACGGTCCACGACCTCG
Source organism: Actinophytocola sp. (assembly GCF_009379765.1). Classification (GTDB taxonomy): domain Bacteria; phylum Actinomycetota; class Actinomycetes; order Mycobacteriales; family Pseudonocardiaceae; genus Actinophytocola. The sequence continues at coordinate 162 of NZ_WHTD01000123.1, forward strand.
GCTCCCGGCCGGCGGTACGCGATTCGCCCCCGTACCGCTCGGCCGGGGCCGAGCTGTCGTGTTAGTGTATTGACGTCAGTGGTCTGACCAATCGGAGGTGTTGTGTCCGAACTGCCCGTGGTGTTCGTTGGCGTCGCCACGCTCGACGCGATCGCGGTCGTCCCGCACCTGCCCGCACCCGACGAGCGTCAGGTCGCCGACGACATGGCCTTCGCGGGTGGCGGACCGGCCGCGACGGCCGCGGTCGCGGCCGTGCGGCTCGGGCTTCGCGACGTGTCGTTCGTCGGCTCGGTCGGCGACGACGACGAGGGGACCCGGATCCTTGCCGGCCTGCGGGCCGAGGGCGTCGACGTCTCCGCGGTACGGCGGGTGCCCCGCACGCGCTCGCAGACCAGCGTCGTGCTGGTCGAGCGGGACAGCGGCACCAGGGCCATCTGCACCCGCGACGTACCCGCGTTGCGGGTGGAGCCCGGATCGCCCGCGGCGGCCAAGATTCGCGGCGCGGCGTGGGTGCACGTCGACCACCTCGGCTGGCCGGCGGTTGCCGCGCTGATCGACCTTTCGGACACCCGTCGTCCCCTGCTCTCGGTCGACGCGGGCAATCCGATTCCGGCGCTGCGCCACGAGGCGATCGACCTGTTCGTGCCCACCATGGACGCGCTTCGCCGGGCGTGCGGCGACCTCGAACCTTCGGCGTTGCTCGACGCCGCGCTGCGAGCCGGGGTGCGCCGCGTGGTCGCGACCATGGGCGCCGACGGCGCCATGGCGGCAGCCGCGGACGGCACCAGGTGCGGCGTTCCCGCCTACCCCGCGGAGATCCTGTCGACGCTCGGTGCCGGGGACGTCTTCCACGGTGCGCTGCTGGCGGCGGTGGTGCGCGGCGAGCCGTTGCCGTCGTGCCTGGGCTATGCCGCCGCTGCGGCCGCCCTTTCGTGCCGGGCGCTCGACGGGCGCTCGGCGATCCCCGGCCACGACGAGGTCGTCGCGGCGCTGGCCGCATGACCGCCGACCCTCTCGTTTGGAGCCTTGCGTGACTGAGACGCCTGTCGACCCGTCGGTGCTCGCCCGCCCGTCCGGCGGCTACGCCATGGTGGCGGTCGACCAGAGAGAGGCGATGCGGGCCATGTTCGCCGAGTACGACGGCGAACCGGTCCCGGACGCCCGGCTGACCGAGTTCAAGCTCGCCGCCACCCGGGCACTGACGCCGTACGCGTCGGCGATCCTCGTCGACCGCGACTTCGCGCTCGACCGGGTCATCGACGAGCGGGCGGTAGCACCGGGGTGCGCCCTGATCGCCGCCGCCGACCGGTTCCTACCCGGGCCGGGCGAGTTCGTCGCCGACGTCGAGATCGACGACGCCGTGGATCCGGCGGCCTACGCCCGACGCGGTGTCGCGGCGCTCAAGCTGCTGGTCATCTGGCGGCCCGACGAGCCGGCCGAGGGCCGGGTCGCGATGGTCCGCGAGTTCGTCCAGCGAAGCCACGCGGCGGGACTGGTCAGCATCATCGAACCCCTGTCCCGCGCTCCCCGCGACGGCAGGGACTGGGACTGGGACGCCGGAGTGCTCGCCGCCGCCGAGGAACTGGGCTCGCTGGGCGCCGACCTCTACAAGGCGGAGGTCCCGCTGCACGGCGAGGGCGACGAGACCGAGCTCAAGCGGCGGTGCGAACACATCACCGGCGCCGTCGCCTCGCCCTGGGTCGTGCTGTCCTCCGGTGTCCAGCACGAGGCGTTCCCGCGCGCCGTCGAGCTCGCCTGTCTCGCCGGAGCCTCGGGCTTCCTTGCCGGGCGGGCCGTGTGGCGCCCGGTCGTCGGCAGCCGGGACGTCGAGACGGACCTGCGCGCCGATTCCGTGCCCCGGCTGCGGGAACTGGTCCGCGTCGTCGACCGGATCGTTGGGTCGCGCCGAAAGGATGAACACCGATGACCAAACGCGTCGTCCTGGTACCGACCGCCCGCCCGACCTTCGCGGTCGAGGCCGCCCGGCGACGGGTGGACGCCGCTCGTGCGCTGCTCGAGGAGCTGGGCGCCGAGGTGGTCGGACCACGTGAGCTGGTCATGACCAGCGACGACGTCGAACGCGCCGCGGCCAGCGTCGATCCCGACGCCGATCTCGTGGTCAACGTCTGCGCGTCCTTCTCCGACGCGACCCCCGCGCTGCGGCTGTACGCGGAGCTCGGCCGTCCGGTGCTGTTGTGGTCCTTCCGCGAACCGGGACCGGTCGGGGACCGGCTGTGGCTGAACTCCTTGTGCGGGGCCAACCTCTTCGGTCACGCGCTGGTGTGCGCGGGCGCGGAGGTGCGGTGGGTGCACGGAGATCCCGGCGAGCCGTTGGTGCGCGAGGCGTTGCGCAGGGCGCTCGACGGTGAGCTGCCGACCCCGCCGATCCTCCCGCGCGAGCACCTGCGGTTCCGGGGCGAGCGCGCCGAACTCGCGGAGGTGCGCGGGCTCCTCGACGGCCTGCGCGGCGCCCGGATCGGCGCGATCGGCGACGCGCCAACCGGTTTCACGCCGAGTGAGTTCGACCCCGGCCAGCTCGACGCGCTGTTCGGCATCACGGTCGACCGGATCGACGTGGACGACGCCATCGAACGGGTGCGCGCGGTCGGCGCTGCCGAGCAGGACCGCGAGCTGGCCACGGCCAGCACGGCTCAGCCGTCGCTGCGGCGGCTCGACAAGGCCGAGGTCCGGCGTCATGCCGCGGTGACATCGGCGCTGCGGGACTGGCGCGCCGAGGGCGACTACGCGGCGGTCGCGGTGCGCTGCTGGCCGGAGTTCCCCACCCGGCTCGGTGTCTGCCCCTGCTCCTCGCTGTCCCGGCTGGCCGACGCGGGCACGCCGACCGCGTGCGAGCGCGACGTGCTGGGCGCGGTCACCATGCTGCTGCTGGAAACGCTCGGCGCCGGGACGACCTACCTTGTCGACCTTGTCGACCTTGTCGACCTCGAAGAACCGTTCGACCTTGTGCGGCTGTGGCACTGCGGCTCGGCGGCGACCAGCCTGGCCGCCGAGCCGAGCGCCGCCACGCAATCCGTGCACTGCAACCGCCGGATCGGGGTCGCTGGCGACTTCCCGCTGCGCACCGGGCCGGTCGTGCTGGCAAGGCTCGCCGAAGACCCCGACGCCGGGAACCGGTCCGGGTTGCGGCTGTTGCTCGCCTCCGGCGAGTCCCTGCCCGAGCCGAACCGGTTCCAGGGCAACACGGCGGCCGTGCGGCTCGACACCCGGGCCGAGCAGCTGGTCGCCGGCCTCATCACCGGTGGTTTCCCGCACCACACCGTGCTGGCCTGGACCGATGTACGACCCAGGCTGCGCGCGGCCGCGGACCTGCTGTCCATCCCCGTCGTGGAGTGGTGAGTCAGCCGGCCGCGGTCTCCTCCTTCGCGCGCTTGAGCGCGGCCGCGTGCGCGGCCCTGATGTGCGTGCGTGCCGCGGCCCGCGCACCGGCCGCGTCCTGCCGACGGATCGCGTCGAGCAGGCGCCGGTGATCGGCGGCCGAACGCTCCAGCCGGCCGGGGATCTGCAGGGTGGTCTGCATGCCGGTGACCATGACCTCGTTGAGCACGCCGAGCGTGTTCAGCAGGAACCGGTTGCCACACGCCTTGACCACCGCGAGGTGGAACGCCGCGTCGAGCTTCTGCAGCTCCGCCCAGCCGATCGGCGGGGCGCTGATGGCGGCTTCCAGTCCTGCGAAGGCGTCCTCGATCGCCGCGAGCCGTTCCGGTGTCGCCTGGGTGGCGGCCCAGCCCGCGGCGGGCACCTCGAGGACCTCGCGCATCGCGAACAACTCGCCGAGGTCGACCTCGAGTTGGGCGAGGTCGGACCGCAGCCGCTTGGTCGTGGCGTCCGACTCGACGAAGACCCCTTGTCCGTGCCGCACGGAGACCTTGCCCCTTGTCGCGAGCGAACGGACGGCCTCCCGCAGGGACGGCCGGCTCACCCCGAGCATGGTGGCGAGCTCCCGCTCGGGTGGGAGCCGGTCACCCGGCTTGATTCGCTCCTCCGTGATGAGCTGCTCGATTTTCTCGGCTATCCGTGTCGACAGCGAGCCAGGCTGCTGGACCGGCATCCACAGATCTCCCACCACGGCACCTCCCCGTACTCAGTTCTACCAGATCGTGGTTAGACCACATTACCACTGAACCACGTACGGTTGATGCTTCTTGAGCAGGGTGTATTTACAGCCAGAGCAGGACCGTGGTCAGCGCGGTCAGCATGGTGAGCGCGGACACCATAGCGAGCAGTCCGGCCGGCATCTGCTGTGGGGTGCCGGTGGCGCGCAGCCGGCGATGGGCACGGTGGGCCACCAGGTACGTCGCGCAGACCGCGCCCGACGCGAGCAGGGCAGGCAGGATGACCGGTCCCCGGCCGCTCTCGACGGCGGCGTGCAACAACAAGGCGGCACAGACACCTTGGGAGAGCACGGTTCGCTTCCAGGCCAGCCACGTGCGTTCCGGCTGCAGGCCCGGGTCGTTCATCGCCCGGACGAGACGATCACGAACACGCCGCACACCGCCGTGATCACCACTACGCCGGTGACGAGGATCGCGGCGAGCCGGGGACGCGGCAAGGGCGCGTTGTGCCGCATCGCCCGCTGTATGCGCCGCCAATGGGGATAGCCGCCCGCCGCGACGGTCGCGCCGAGTGCGATGCAGGCGAGCGCGGTACGCAGGCCGTGCACCGAGAACGACGGGAACAGCTGGTGGACCGCGACACCGGCCGCGACGAGGGCGAGCGAGGTGCGGATCCACGCGAGGAAGGTTCGCTCGTTGGCCAGCGTGAAGCGGTAGTCGGGCTCTTGCCCGCTCTCGGTGTCCGCCATGGCGTTCATTCCGTTCTGGCCGCGTCCGTCGTGCGGGAAACGTTACCCATTCATGCCGGCTGCGGCCAAATGCTCATCGGTGCCGCTGATGAGCTCATCAGCGTTAAGGCGCTAGCGGGGTGGGCCGGTGCCGGTCAGAATGTGTTGCGTGAGGTATGGCTTCGCGATAGACCAGCGCACCTGCATCGGCTGCCACGCCTGCACAGTTGCCTGCAAGACCGAGCACGAGGTGCCGGTAGGGCAGTTCCGCACCTGGGTGAAGTACGTCGACAAGGGGACCTTTCCGTCGACCACCCGTGAATTCGCCGTCATGCGTTGCAATCACTGCACGGACGCCCCTTGTGTCGCGATCTGCCCGACGAAGGCGTTGTTCAAACGGGACGACGGAATCGTCGATTTCGACGGGGACCGGTGCATAGGCTGCAAGAGCTGCATGCAGGCGTGCCCCTACGACGCGATTTACCTTGACGAGCAGACGCACACCGCGGCGAAGTGCAATTTCTGCGCGCACCGGGTCGATGAGGGGCTCGAACCGGCCTGCGTCGTGGTCTGCCCGACGCACTCGATCTGGGTCGGCGACCTCGACGACCCCGACAGCGGCATCGCGCGGCTGGTCGCGACCAACGACACGACGGTGCGGGCTCCTGAACAGAACACCGGGCCCAACGTCTTCTACCTCGGTGCGGACCGGGCGGTGCTCGACCCGCTCGCCGCGCCGGTGAACGAGACCTACCTGTGGGCGCGGCCGGACCGCCAGCGCCTTGAGACCGCGGGCGACCTCGACCCGGACCCGGAGACACAGGCCAGCACCACCCTCAACACCGCGCACCCACGGCGGTGGGGATGGCGGGTCATGACGTACCTGTGGACCAAGTCGGTCGGCGCTGGCGTGCTGCTGATCGCCGCTCTCGCGCTGGCGCTCGGCGCCCGGCTCGGCGCCGTCGGCGATGTCGTCGCGCCCGCGCTCGCGCTCGTGTTCACCGCGCTGACCGGTGTCCTGCTCGTCTGGGACCTCAAACGACCCGAGCGGTTCTGGTACATCTTCGCCAAGCCCAACCCCAGGTCCTGGTTGTTCTGGGGCTCGGTCGCGCTCGCGGCGTACTCGGGGGTCGCCGCGCTCTGGCTGCTTCTCGGCGTGCTGGAACAGACTTGACGTCCTGCACCTCGACGCGCTTTTCGTGGTGGTGCGCGTGGCGGCGGTTCCGTTGGCCGCGCTCGCCGCCGGTTACACCGCCTTCCTCTTCGGCCAGGCGGAGGGCCGCGATCTGTGGCAGTCCCCGACGCTGCTGTGGGACCTGCTCGCGCAGGCCATGATGGCCGGAGGCGGCGCACTGCTGATCGTGGCGCAGTTCGCCGGCCTCGAACCCGACGCCGTCGGCGTCTTCGCCGGTGCGTTCGTCGTGGGCACGGTCGCGCACCTCGTGTTGCTGGCCGTCGAGTTCGGCGGGCGGCACGCCAGTGCGGGCGCGGCCGTCGCGGCGCGCGTCGCCGTGCGGGGCCGGTACTAGCGGACGTTCTGGGGCGGTGCCGTCGGGTTCGCCGCGGGCGCCGCCGTGCTCGCCGGGATCGGCTGGCTGGCGGGCGCGTCGCCGGTGCTCGTCGTGGCCGCGATGGCGGTTCAGGCCGCGCTGCTCGCCTACGAGAGCGTGTTCATTCGCGCTGGTCAGGACGTACCGCTGTCGTGATGCTCGGGAACAGGGAAGGAACCGAAACGTGACCCCCAGTTCGGACGGGCTGCCCGGCGCCCGCACCCACGAGCACCTGCGCAACTTCCCCCCGCCACAGGAGTGGGACAACCACGTCGCGTACGACGCTCGCGCTCATCCGCAAGGTGGCGCGCGAGTTCATGCTGATCCCGACCACCTGCTTCAACTGCGAGTCGGCGTGCGGCCTGCTCGGCTACGTGGACAAGCAGGATCTGTCGATCAAGAAGCTCGAAGGCAACCCCGCGCACCCCGGCTCCCGCGGTCGCAACTGCGCCAAGGGACCCGCGACCATCAACCAGCTCGACGACCCCGAACGCATCCTGTACCCGCTGCGGCGGGTGGGGGAGCGCGGCGCGGGCGGCTGGGAACGCTGCACGTGGGACGAGGCGCTCGACGACATCGCCGCCCGCATCCGCACCGCGATCCTCGACGGCAGGCGCGACGAGGTCATGTACCACGTCGGACGGCCGGGCGAGGACGGCTTCGCGGAGCGGTTCCTCGCGGCGTGGGGCGTCGACGGGCACAACAGCCACACCAACATCTGCTCGGCCGGTGCCAGGTTCGGCTACACGTTGTGGGGCGGCTACGACCGGCCCTCGCCGGATCACGCCAACGCCAAGGTGATCCTGCTGCTGTCCAGCCACCTGGAGTCCGGCCACTACTTCAACCCACACGCACAGCGGATCATGGAGGGCAAGCTCGACGGCGCGAAGCTGGTCGTCATCGACCCCAGGATGTCCAACACCGCCTCGCACGCCGACCTGTGGCTCGCGCCGTGGCCGGGCAGCGAGGCGGCCATCCTGCTCGCGGTCGCCGCCCACCTGCTGCGCACCCGGCGGATCGCGACCGACTACATGCGCCGCTGGGTCAACTGGGAGACCTACCTCGATCGGTTGCACCCGGGGGAGCCGCGCGACTTCGACACCTTCCTCGACCGGCTGACCGAGGACTACGCCCGCTACACCTTCGAGTTCGCCGCGCAGGAGGCGCGGGTGCCGGTCGAGCGGATCGAGGAGCTGGCGAAGCTGGTCGCCGATGCGGGCACCCAGCTCGCCGCGCACGTGTGGCGGGCGGCCGCGGCAGGCAACCGGGGCAGGTGGCCCGCTGCCTGTTCTTCCTCAACGTGCTCACCGGCAGCGTCGGGACCAAGGGCGGCACAAGCCCCAACGGGTGGAACAAGTTCATCGCGCACGGCCCGAACCCGCCGCAGGCGCACGACGACTGGAACGAGCTGACCTGGCCGCGCGAGTTTCCGTTGTCCACCAACGAGATGTCCTTCCTGCTGCCGCACTTCCTCCGCGAGGGCAGGGGAAAGGTGTCGGTCTACTTCAGCCGCGTCTACAACCCGGTCTGGACCAATCCCGACGGGTTCAGCTGGGTCGAGGCGCTCTCCGACGAGGCCGCGATTGCGTGCCACGTCGCCCTCACCCCGACCTGGTCGGAGACCGCGACCTTCGCCGACTACGTGCTGCCGATGGGCCACTCCGCCGAGCGCCACGACACGCACTCCTACGAGACGCACTCCGGCCGCTGGCTCGGCTTCCGCCAGCCGATCCGCCGCGTCGCCATGGACAAACTCGGCATGGACTACACCGACAGCCGCGACGCCAACCCCGGCGAGGTGTGGGAGGAGAACGAGTTCTGGTTCGAGTTGTCCTGGCGGATCGACCCCGACGGCGAGCTCGGCATCCGGTAGTACTTCGAGTCCCCGTACCGGCCGGGCGAGAAGGTCACTGTCGACGAGTACTACCGGTGGGTGTTCGAGCACAGCGTGCCGGGACTGCCGAAGAAGGCCGCCGAGGCCGGGCTGACGCCGCTGGCGTACATGCGCCGCTTCGGCGTCGTGGAGCTGGACGAGGAGCTCTACCGGCTGGATGAGCGGCCGCTCACCGACGCCGAACTCGCCGGGGCCGAGCCCGACGAGCAGGGCGTGCTGCGCAAGCCGGTCACGCTCGAATCCGTCCCGCCGCTGATCGGCGAGGCAGGGTCGGTGGGCGTCCGGCACTCCGACGGCAGCGCGACGGTCGGCTGGCTCACCCCGTCGCGCAGGCTGGAGATCTACTCCACCGCCATGGCGGACTTCGGCTGGCCGGAGCACGCCACGCCCGGCTACATCGAGTCGCACGTGTCCCACAAGAGTCTCGACCTCGACGCCGGTGAGCTCGTGCTGATGCCGACGTTCCGGCTGCCGACCCTCGTGCACACCCGGTCGGGCAATGCCAAGTACCTCAACGAGATCAGCAACAGCCACCCGATGTGGGTCAACGCGACCGACGCGGAAAGGCTCGGCATCGGCACCGGCGACCTCGTCAGGGTCACCACCGAGATCGGCCACTTCGTGGCCCGGATCTGGGCGACGCAGGCGATCCGGCCCGGCGTCACCGCGCTGTCGCACCACATGGGACGGTGGCGGTTGCACGAACAGGCGGGCAGCCGCTGGGTCACCGGGCTCGCCGACATCAGCCACGACGACGGCATCTGGCGGCTGCGCTACAAGCGGCCGGTGGCGCCGTTCTCCTCGGCCGATCCGGACAGTTCGCGCATCAACTGGGAAGACCCCGGCGTGCACCAGAACCTGGCGTTCGCGGTGCACCCCGATCCCTGGTCGGGAGCGCACTGCTGGCACCAGAAGATCCGCCTGGAGCACGCGCATCCCGGTGACGAGTCCGGCGATGTCGTCGTGGACACCCGGCGCGCCCGCGAGGTCTACCGGGAGTGGCTCGCCGGGACCCGGCCCGGTCCGAACACCTCGGGCCAGCGCAGGCCCGAGTTCCTGATGCGGCCGGTGAAACCGCGCCGCAGCGCCTTTCGCGCCGCGCCGCCGGAGTCCTCGTCATGAGGTCGCGCCCCGACCCGCAGGCCCTGGCGACGCATTGGCGACAGTGCACGATCCGGAGATCCACCAGCCGCTGACCGAACTCGGCATGGTCGCCGGGGTGCACGCGCACCGTGCGGGCACCGTGACGGTCGACCTGACCCTGACCACCGACGGTTGCCCGCTGCGGGCCCGCATCGAGGACGACGTCACCGCCGCGGTGCGCGCCGTCGCGGGCGTGCGGGACGTGCGGGTGCGCTTCGGGCTGATGTCGCAGAGCCAGCGGCAGGACCTGGCCCGGCGGCTGCGCTCCAGCCGCGCGCACGGGTTCGGGATCCTCGACCCCGACGTGCGCGTCTACGCGGTCGCCAGCGGCAAGGGCGGCGTCGGCAAGTCCACGGTCACCGCGAACCTGGCCGTGACACTGGCCATGGCGGGCCAGCGGGTCGGCGTGCTGGACGCCGACGTGTGGGGGCACTCGATCCCGCAGCTGTTCGGCGTCCGCCGGGCGCCCGTCGCGCTGGGCGGCATGATGCCGCCGGTCGACGCGCACGGCGTGCGCCTGATGTCGACCGGGTTCTTCGTCGACGACGACCAGCCGGTCGTGTGGCGGGGCCCGATGCTGCACAACGCGCTCGAACAGTTCCTCGGCGATGTCCACTGGGGAGAACTCGACGTCCTGCTCGTCGACCTGCCACCGGGAACCGGCGACGTCACGATCTCCCTGCTGGAACTGCTGCCCGCGGCGCGGCTGCTCGTGGTGACGACGCCGCAGCCGGCCGCGTCCGCCGTCGCGGCGAGGGCTGGTCGGATGGCCGCCGACAGCGGGCTCCCGGTGGCGGGGGTCATCGAGAACATGACGGGTGGTGGGCGGATGCCGCTGTTCGGCTCCGGCGGTGGCCGGCGGCTGGCGTCGGCGCTCGGGGCGCCGCTGCTCGGTGGCGTGCCGCTGGACGTGGCCATCCGCGAATATGGCGACCTCGGCGTGCCGGTAGCGGCCCGCGAGCCGGAGTCGGCGTCCGCGCAGGTGTTCCGGCGGCTGGCGGCGGCGTTGCCGCGCGGCGGGCGAAGGCTGGCCGGGGTCGCGCTACCGCTGTCGGTGATCTGACTGGGACGCTTCGCCCTTCGCGATGTGCAGCAGCGCCGTCGCGGGCTCGGTGAGCTGCCGGTCCTTGCGCCGAACCGCGCGGAACCGCCTGGTCAGCGTGATGCCGGTGACGGGGACACGGACGAGTTGCCCCGCGCGCAGTTCCCTGTCGACCGCGAGGATGCTGAGCACGGCCGCCCCCGCGCCACCCGTGACGGCCTCCTTGATCGCCGTCGGCGAGGTCAGTTCGAGGTGGGGGGTGTCGCCGTCGCGCAGGTCGTCGAGCACGCGGTCGAGGATCTCGCGGGTGCCGGAACCGGGCTCGCGCAGGACGAGCTGACCGGCGGCGAGCCCGGCGGCGGTCAGCGGGCCCGGCAGGCACGCCCAGGGGTGACCCGGGCTGACCACGACGACGAGTTCGTCGTGCCCGACAAGGTGTTCGCACAGGTCCGGGTGCGACGACAGGTCCTCGACGAAGCCGAGGTCGGCGTCGCCGCCGCGGACCTGCTCCACCACATCGTGCGAGTTCTCGGCACGCAGCGCCACGGTCAACTGGGGCCGGCTGGCGCGCAACGTCACCAGCCAGCGCGGCATCAGGTACTCCGCGATGGTCATGCTCGCGCCGACGCTCAGCAGCGCCTCCCTCGCGTTGCGTAGCGCGGTGGCACCGGCGTGCAGCTCGGCGGCGGCGTCGACGACCCTGCGTGCCCACTGGGCGACCGTGACGCCCGCGGGTCTCAACCGGGACCCGGACGGGGAGCGTTCCACCAGTACCAGCGCCAGCCGCCGCTCCAGCGCCTGGATCCTGGCGCTGGCCGCGGGCTGGGAGATGCCGTGCTCGCGGGCAGCCATGCCGAGGCTTCCCAACGCGCCACGCTGAGCAGCAGGTCGAGGTCGGTCAGCTCTGGCCCACCGGGTGGCAGCGGCATACCGGACACGATAGTCGCTGCCTTGACACTCGTTGACCCGGATGCCAAAGTGTACGGACGTCTTACCACTGATATCTTACCAGTGGTGCCTCGGCTGATCCATTCCGAAAGGCTGGGAACTATCGTGAATCGGCCCGCCGAGCCCTCTCGCCGCGCGCTGCTGTTCGGCACGATGTCGGTCGCCGCCGCGGGCCTCGCCGCACGGTCGGTGCTCAGCCCGGCGGTGGCCGCGGCGCAGTCGGCATCGCCCGGCAGGGGCGTCCCGGCCCTCGACGATCTGGCAGGGGAGTGGATGCCGACCGGCACGCTGCTCAACCTGCCTTCGGTGAACAACTTCATCGGGTCGCTGCACGCCGGTTCGAACCTGCTGTCCGTCACGGAGCTGACCTTTCCCCCGCTGTCGCTCGGCGGCGACTGCGCGCGGCTGACGCTCGACGGCACGAACGTCCAGGCCCACGAGAGCCGGTGGTACCCCTACCAGGTGCTCCGGCGGGCGACGGTCGGCACGATCGAGCTGCGCACGACGTTGCGGATGGGCTTCGAGCAGCAGCTCGTGCTCCTCGAGCTGGAGGTCACGAACGCGGGCGACGCCGCGACGCACGCGCGGGTCGGGATCGAACTCGGCGGCTACCTGCGCGCCTACCCCGGCCCATGGGACTGGAACGTCCCCCGGCAGTACCGCACGTTCGGGGCGTGGCAGGGCGAACTCGCCGACGGCGGCCGGGTGCTGACCGTCGCCGACGGCGCCAGCGGCGCGGGCGTGGCCTTCGCCTTTCCCGACCGGCCGGACGAGCTGGTCGCGGCCGGCGATTCCGGGTCGGCGGGCTGGGCACTGTCGCTGGGTCCCGGCGAGCGACGCGTCCTGCGGATCGTGGTGACCGCGGCGGGCAGCTCCGGCGAGGCAGCGGTGGCCGCGGTCGACGCGCGGGCTCGGTACACGGCGCTGTTCAAGCAAGCCAAGGTCCGCTGGGAGCAGCGGTTCGCGGACGCCTTCAAGCCCGACAACGACCACTTCTCCGGCAGCCTGCCCGTTCTGTCCACAGAGGACAAAGCGGTAAGCGACCTCTATTACCGTGGCGTCGTTTCCGTGCTCGCGTTGGAGCGGACGAACTATCCGCAGCACCTGCCGCGCAGCTACGTCACCGCCGGTCCACAGTGGGGTGTCACCCTCTCCTACTTCTGGGACACCGCGCTGTTCGCGCCCCTGCTGGTGTTGCTGGACCCGGCGGTGGCACGGGAGCAGGCCGCGTTGTGGCTGCGGTTGGGTATCGACAACGGCTATGCCATCGACGCCCTGACCGCGACCCTGACCGGGCCGTGGTACAGCGCCAACGACCTGTCCGTGTTCACGATGCTGCACACCTACGTGACGTTCACCGGTGACGTGGACTTCCTCGACGAGCCGGTCGCGGGGCTGCCCGTCCTCGACCACATGCAGGCCATCGCACTGCACTGGCAGGAAAGGATGGTCGCCGCGACCGGCCTCGCCGACTACGGCAACGCAAGGAACCTGTTGGAGGAGGTGTCGAACTACATCAACCAGGTGCCCTCGCTCAACGCCGCCAACGTGTGGATGATGCGGCAGGTCGCCGAGTTGCGCGAGCGCAGGGGCGAGACCGGCGCGGCCGGTCAGCTGCGCGAGCAGGCCGACAAGCTCGCCGCAAGGGTGCTCAACCTGTACGTACCGGGTCAGGGTGTGTGGCGCACGGTCCACGACGACGGCACCAGCGTCGCGGTGCGCCACGTCTACGACTTCGACACCATCGGCAGGCTGCTCGCCGACGACCTCACGCCCGCGATCCGGGGTGAGATGACCGCGTTCGTCAGCGGTGAGCTGATGGACGGCGGATGGCTGCGCGCACTCGCGCTCGCCGACCCGGACGCGCCGGCCTCCACCCGTCCCGACCACGGCTCCAACGGCGCGTACGACGCGTGGCCCGCGCTGGCCGCCGGTGCCGCGGGCCGGTTCGGCGACTACGCCTTCATGCGCCGGATGCTCGGTGAGTTCGACAGCGTCGCCGCGGAGGGCCCGTTCTCGCAGTCGCACCAGCTGGTGCCCGAGCCCAGTGGCGTCGTGGTGTGGGACAGGGCCGACCTCAACCCGGTGAGCGGGCTGAGCGTCACCGCCTGGATCAAGCCGGGGGCCTGGCCCGCGCAGACCGAGGGCGCCAGCATCCTCGCCAAGGTCGGCTATGCCGCCGCGTGGTATCCGAAGACGAAGCCGAACCAGGGTTACGCGCTGCGTGGCGGCGGTGACGGGGTCATCTCGTTCGCCGTCGCCGTCGGCACGAAGTTCCGGCAGGCGGTCAGCACGGTCACGGTGCCGGTCGGCGAATGGCACCACCTCGCCGGCACCTTCGACGGCGAGCGCGTCACCCTGTACCTCGACGGCGTCATGGTCGCCTCGACGGCCGCCAAGGGCAGCCTCGGGCCTGCGACAGGGACGAACCTGATCGTGGGTGCCGATCCGGTCGACCCGGAATCGAAGTTCACCGGTGCCGTCGACGACGTGCGGCTCTACGACCGCGGTCTGTCCGCGGCCGAGATCGCCGAGTTGTTCGCGGCCGCGGACTCCGGTGTGGACGATCCCGCGCTGGTGTTGCGGCTGCCGATGGAGGAAGGCCGGGGCAACGCCACGGTCGATGCCGTGACCGGCGCGACGCAGACCGTGCTCGGTGGCCGTTGGGTGGCCGGTCGAACCGGCGGCGCGCTGGAGTTCGCGAAGTCCAGCCGGCTGATCGCGCGGATCTCGCGCCAGCAGTACAACGAGAACAACGGTGGCGCGTTCACCTCGGTCATCCTGCAGGACCTGTTCGGGTACACACCGGACGGTGAGCGGGTGGCGCTGCGCGACCCGGCGACGCCGCGCGGGGTCGACGCGGTCCTTCGCGGCATCACGCTGGGGGATCGCTCGTACACGATCGTCAGCGACCGGTCCGGACTGCGGCTGACGGACGAATAGCGCCCGTGCCTTGACAGTCGTAGCAACGGCTGGAAAGGTATCTTGAGGTCTTACCACTGATGTCTTACCACTGATCGAGATTCAGCGCGGCGTGTTGACACTTTGGACACGTCAGACCGCGCACCCCGGCGTGAGGAGCGTGCTCTCGTGGTCGACGAAATCGAAGGCTTGCAGCGGTCACGGAACGAGCGGATGGCTCGCCGGGGATTCCTGCGCGCCAGTGCCGCCGGCGCGCTGACCGTGGCCGGCTGGAGCCTGCTCGGTGGCCGCGCCGGCGCCGCCGCGCTCGACGCGGCACGCGTGCAGGGCGCCGCCGCTCGCACGCTGCCGCTCAACGCCGGCTGGCTGTTCGGACAGTCGTCGGCGGGCAGCGGCCAGCCGGGCTTCGACGACGCCGAGTTCCTCCCGGTGACGGTTCCGCACTGCGTCACCCCGCTGGGCTGGCGGGACTGGGACTCGGCGACCTGGCAGAAGGTGTGGACCTACCGCAGGCGCTTCGACGCACCCGAGGACGCCGGCCGGATGCGGACGTTCGTCGACCTTTCCGGCGCGATGACCACCACGAGGCCCACGTTCAACGGGCACGCCCTGCGCGAACACCTCGGCGGCTACCTGCCGTTCAGCTACGAACTGACCGACCACCTCGCCACCGGCGGCAACGTCCTCGCCGTGGACATCGACGCGACCTGGCAGAACGTCCCGCCGGACGGTGCGGACGGCGGCGCGTACAAGGTCGACTACTTCGAGCCGGGCGGTCTGTACCGCGACGTGTCGCTGCGGATGGTTCCGCAGGTCTTCATCGCCGACCTGTTCGCCAAGCCGGTCGACGTGCTGACCCCGGCGTCTCGCGCGGTGGAGATCCAGTGCACTGTGGACGCCGCGTTCGCGTTACCCGACCCCGCGCGGCTCGAGGTCGTGCTGAGCTACCGTGGCACGCCGGTGAGCACCGCCTCGCAGCCGGTCAAGGTCGACGCGGCCGGTCGGGTGACGGTCGAGGCCCGGCTCGACGGGCTGTCCGATGTGAAGCTCTGGGACGTCGACAACCCCCACCTCTACGACGTGGTCGCCACGCTGGTCATCGGGGGCCAGCCGGTGCACGACTTCGCAAGGCGCATCGGCTTGCGCACGGCGCGCTTCGAAACCGACGGGTTCTTCCTCAACGGCAACCGGCTCAAGCTGTTCGGTCTCAACCGCCACCAGGTCTACCCCTTCGGCGGGATGTCGCTGCCGGACCGGGTGCAGCGCGGGGACGCGTTGATCCTCAAGCACGAGTTCAACTGCAACATGGTCCGCTGCTCGCACTACCCGCAGTCGGCGGCCTTCCTCGACGCCTGCGACGAGCTCGGCATCATGGTGTGGCAGGAGACGCCGGGCTGGGGTTTCGTCGGTGACGAGGCGTTCCAGGAGCTCGTCGTGCAGAACGTGCACGACATGATCATCAGGGACCGCAACCGCCCGTCGATCATCATCTGGGGCGTCCAGGTCAACGAGTCGGCCCGCATGCCGGAGCTGTACACGCGGACGAGGGATCTCGCGTACTCGCTGGACGGCACCCGCCAGACCTCCGGCTCCAGCACCTCACGCAGCAAGACCAACTGGGTGCAGGACGTCCTTTCCTACGACGACTACGGGAACTCGCGGGGCAACGCCACCATCGCCGGGCCGGTCGCCGGCATTCCGTACCTGGTGAGCGAGGCGGTCGGCGCCCTCGCCGGTCCGCCCGGCTACCGCCGCGTCGACAGCCAGGCGATCCAGCAGGCGCAGGCCCGCCTGCACGCCCAGGTGCACAACACCGCGATGTCCAACAACGGCTACACCGGCCTGCTCGGCTGGTGCGGGTTCGACTACGACTCCTTGGCGGGCAACACGTTCCACGCCATGAAGTGGCCCGGTGTCGCCGACACGTTCAGGGTGCCCAAGCCGGGTGCCGCGTTCTACCAGTCACAGGGGAACCCGGACGTGCGCCCGGTCATCCAGCCCTCCTTCTACTGGGACTTCGAGTCCGCGTCACCCGTGACCAGCCTCGGCGCCACCGCCACGATCTGGTCGAACTGCGACCGCATCGAGGCGTACCTGGACGGCGACCACCACGCCAGCCTCGCGCCCGACTCCGCCAACTTCCCGCACCTGGCCCACCCGCCGTTCTACCTCGACACCACAGGGATCGACGCGTCGGCGACGCCGGAGCTGCGCCTCGACGGGTACGTGGGGGACACGCAGGTGCTCTCCCGGCGGTTCGCGGGCGACACCCAGGGCGACCGCCTCGAGGTGTGGGCCGACGACACCGAGCTGACCGCCGACGGTTCCGACGGGACCAGGGTCGGCTTCCGCGCGGTGGACCGCTACGGCGCGCCGCGCCACAACGCCGAGGGGACGGTGACCATCAACGTCGCGGGCCCCGGCACCTACGACGGGCAGGTCGCGACCCTCGCGCTGGAGTCCACTCCCGAGCTGATCCGTGCGGGAGAGCAGGCCACGGTGACCGCGACGCTGACCAACGCGGCCTTCCCGTTCGGCGAGAACGGCGGCGTTGGCGCGATCTACGTGCGCGGCCTCGCCGGGATGCCCGGGACCATCGTGGTGCGGGTGAGCCACCCGACGCTGGGCTCGGGGACGGTGCGCATCAGCACCAAGCCGCCCAAGGACAAGGTCCTGCCGAACCCTGGCGGGATTCCTTCCCAGGTGCTGAGCGACACCGTGCTGTCGCTGAACGCGCCCGAGGGGTGGACGGTCAAGGAACTGGCGGGGCAGGGATCGGCCAGCGTCCCACCCGGTGCGAGCACGGCCCGCAAGTGGCAGGTGACCGCGCCCGCGACGATCACACCGGGCGCGCCGACCGCACTGACCGCCGGTGCCACGTACGCCATCCGAGGACAAGCCGCCGCCACCGACGCCGCCGTGCCCGTGTACCTCGCGACGACGGCGCAGGAGGCGTTCAACAACATCGGCACCAGTGACGACGCCAACCCGTCGGTGGCCGACTTCGACGGGACCGACAAGAGCTACTCGCGGCAGGCGATGGCCGATGCCGTCCTCATCGGCGGCGCGAAGATCACCCACGACGGCGTGACCTTCACCTGGCCGGACACCGTGCCGGGGCAACCGGACAACATCCTCATCGGTGGCCGCACCGTCGCCCTGTCCGGCAAGGGCCGCACGCTCGGCTTCCTCGGCGCGGCCAGCGGCGCGGCGGGGGTGTGCCGGGGGAAGGTGTTCTACGCGGACGGGACCAGCGCGCCGTTCTCCTTCGAGATCGCCCGCAACACCAACTTGCCGGCGCCGGGGATCGACCTCATCGCCACCATGGCCTACTCCAACACCTCGGCCGGCCGGTCCACCCGGAAGATGTACGTCTTCTCCGTCGGCGTCCCGCTCGACGCCAGCAAGGACGTCAGCGCGATCACGATGTTCGACAGCGGGTACATCGCGCCCAACGGCCGGATCCGGGGTGTCCACTTGTTCGCCATCGGCATCGGCGGCTGACCCCGCGCGTCCACGGCTTGGCCGTCCCGAACGACTCGAGCGACAGGAGAGCAGACGTGGCCAGACGACACGCGGCGGTGGCGGCGACGGTCCTCACCCTCGGTTGCCTGACGGCGATCGGCACCGGCACCGCCGGTGCCGGGACGGACTCCGGTGGTGGTGCCGTTCAGCTCGGCGCCACCCCACCGATGGGGTGGAACAGCTGGAACAGCTTCGGCCGCGACATCAGCGACGACCTGATCCGCCGGCAAGCCGACGCCATGGTCGCCTCGGGCATGCGCGACGCGGGCTACGAGTACCTCACCATCGACGGCGGCTGGCGCGCTCCTGACCGCGACGCCGAGGGCAACCTCGTCACCCATCCGCAGCGCTTTCCCAACGGCATGAAGGCAGTCGCCGACTACGTGCACGCCAAGGGCCTCAAGCTCGGTGTGCACCAGCCGATGGGGATGACCGACTGCGGAAGGGAGTCGCCAGGCACCCAGAGCGCGCCGGGCGGCGAAGCGCAGGACGCGGCGTTGTTCGCGAGCTGGGGCGTCGACTACGTCAAGTACGACCGGTGCACCTTCGACGTCGCGCCAACCACGACACCGCCGGCCCCGGACCTCGACCGGATCGTGGTCCGGCGCGCCGACGGTGTCGTCGGGTCGTACGAAGCGGAGGGGTCGGTGCTCAGTGGCCGTGCCGTCGTGAGCCCCTGCGCGCCGATGCAGGGGATGCCGCCGGGACGGGGGTCCTGCTCCGGGGACCGGGTGGCCGGGATCGGCATCGACCGAGGCTCACTGCGGCTCGACGCGGTGACCGTTCCCGAGGACGGTGACTACCAGCTCGACCTCCAGTTCGTGTTGCCCAACTACGGCCAGGCGCGGGGCTACATGAACACGACGTACCACGGGATGCGGGCCGACGTGCAAGTGGGCGACTCGACGCCGACGGTCGTGTCGGTGCCGTTCGACTCCCCGGACATCACGGCGGGTTTCCCGAAAGTGTCGGCCGCGATGAACAACGGCTGGGACACCACGTTCACCCGCACGATCACCGTGCACCTGCGTGCTGGCGCCAACAGCATCACGGTCAGCGACGACAACTCCATCGAGGAGGCGCTGCGACAGGGTGCCGTCCGGATGGGCGATGCCCTGCGCGACACCGGACGGCCGATGTTCTACAGCCTGTCCGGCCAGAGCAGGCCATGGCTGTGGGCGCGGGGCGTCGGACACATGTGGCGCACCAACGGCGACATCGGCAACTGCTGGGACTGCGGCACCGGAAACGGTGTGCTGCAAGCGATCGACCGGCAGGCGCCGCTGCACGCCGCGGCCGGGCCCGGCGGGTTCAACAACCCGGACATGCTCATGGTCGGCGTCACGGCGGTGCTGCGCGACGGCTACCCGATCCCGGGCACGACGCGCGAGATGACACCCGCTGAACAGCGCTCGCACTTCAGCATGTGGTCGCTGCTGGCCGCGCCGCTCATCGCCGGCAACGACATGACGACGATGAGCGGGGCCACGCGTGAGGTGCTGACCAATCCCGAGGTGATCGCCGTCGACCAGGATTCCCTTGGCACCCAGGGAGTTCGCGTCCGAGACGACGGTGACCTCGAGGTGTGGGTCAAGCCCCTCGCGGACGGCTCGCGCGCGGTGGTGCTGCTCAACCGCGGCTCCGCGGCCAGCACCATCACCACCAGCGCGGCCGAGATCGGCCTGCCACCCACCCCGACCTACCTGGTGCGGGACCTCTGGGCCCACCGGCAGTCCGCGACGAAGGGGAGCATCGGCGCGACGGTGCCGTCCCACGGCGTCGTCATGGTGCGGGTCACGCCCATGGGCACGTTCGAAGACTGAGCCGGACACGAGACGGAGATTGGATCACCGATGAGATTTCCGCGTTCGAGGATCGGCATCCTTGCCCTGACCGCGAGCATCGGACTGCTACCTCTGCTGTCGCCGCTGGGTGGTCAGGTCGCGGCCGCGGACACCCTCGCGGGCACGGATGCGCCGGACCTGGGGTGGATCATCGAGGAGCACGGGACCCAGGACGCGGTGTCCGCGCTCCGGGAGCTCGATCCCGCGCTCGCCACCGCGTTCTTCGACAGCCCCGGCACCCAGGTCCTCTCGATGACCAGCCCGCCGACCAGCGCGGTTCCCACCGGCTGGTCGGCCGAAGCGGCCCACCACTACACGAGCTACGGCCCGTGCACCCCCGACCTCAGGGGTTGTTCCTCGCTCAGCACGGATCTCGCCAGCGGGGCCCTGCGCGCGGACCAGATGCCGGTGGCCATGTACGACGACGAAAACTGGCGCAGAACCCCGGAGCCCGAAAAGGCCGGCGTGTGCTCCGCCATGAGCGATTTCACCCGGCTGGCTCACGAAAACGGGCTGAGGACCATCATGGCGCCCGACCAGAACCTGGCGAGCCCGGGGATCATCACCACCTACCAGGGCGGCGAGTCGCAGAACTGGCAAACCTATCTCCGGCTTGGTCTCGGAACCTGCGCCGCCGCCTCGGGAACCGATCAGTACCACATCATGTCCCAACCGTTCCAGACACCTTGGTGCGGCGGTCAAGGCGGTGCCTGCGAAGGTTCCGAGGCGGACTTCACCAATTTCGTGACGCAGGCGGCGTTGCAGGCACAGGCGATCAAGCCGGACGTGCGCATGACCTCCGGGCTGAGCACGAACCCCCGGTACAACGTCACCCCACAGGCCATGTACCAGAACACGCTGAACGCCAGGAGATTCGTCGACGGGATCTGGCTCAACGTGGCGGGAAATCCGTCCAATCCGGGCACCGCGGTGCAATACCTCGAACTGCTTTCCGGCTTGGTGCCCCACTACCTCGGCGCGAACGGCAACCTCACGAGCACCTTCCCTGAAGCGACGACCCCGGCGGTCGCCTCGCTCGCCGAGCAGGGCGGCGGCATGACCTTCATGACCTCCGATGTCGTCGCGGGCGGCACGGTGATCCCGGCAGGCACGTACAAGTTCGAGCCGTGGACGGACGGCAGTAGCGGGTCCGCCACGCTCGGCCTCGAAGTCGGATATTGCCGGCCGCCGAGTTGCGTGGACCGGACACCGATCATCTCGCCGGAGTCGTGGCGCATGAACGTGCCGGCCCATGATCAAGGCGTCGTCGGCAACTACACGACCGAGAACCCGACGGTGCTGCCATCGGATGGGCCGTACCGCGTCTATGTGACCGTCCACGTGCAGGAGCCCGGTGCGTTCAACCTCCTGTACAACGCCGACCGTGCCTCGACAAACCTGGCTCTGCCAAGGAATTCCGCCGATCCGGCGCGAGCGCGCTCGTCGGTGGTGTTCCCCGGTCGCGGCGCCCGGCTCGCCGCGCGCCAACCGAACGCGCAAGCACCCGCGACGTTCGGTCTCGACCGCCGAGGCGGCACCGCGACCTTCACGACCGATCCGGTCCTGCGGGCCGGCGACGTGATCCCCGAGGGCGCGTGGCAGTTCCAGTACTGGACCGACGGAACCGACGGCTCAGCGACGGTCAACCTCCAGGCGGGCTACTGCACCGGTGCGTGCACGGATCGCCACCCGGTCATCGACTCCGGTGCGGGCTGGCAGGCCACCGTGTCCGCCGGAGCACGCGGCGCGGCCACCCCCGGTGGCGCGTTCACCACGACGTCACCAACCCCACTGCCGAGCACCGGCGGCCCCTACCGTCTCTATTGGACGGTGACGGTCGATGCCCCGGCCGGGTTCGATCTCCTCTACGACTCGGCGAGCACGGCCACCAACGTCGCCACTCCCTTGTTGATCCACTAACCCGGGGGGCGAAGCGCGTCGCGCACCACCCCGACAAGGCGGCGCACGGCGGCTTTGGACGGCAGGCCAACGGCGGCGGTCAACGCCTGCAAGCAGAAGGCGGCGAGCTCGTCCGCGGGCACGTCGGTGCGGACCCGCCCGTCCGATGCCTGCTCGGCCAGCAGGTCGCGGATCAGGCCGTGTAGTTCGCGTCGTGCGTGCCCGACGTGATCGCCGTGGTGCACCATCGCTTCCATGTGACCGCCGCTGTGTCCGTGCTGGATGAACGCGTAGGCCTCCAGCACCGCGGCGAGCGGGTCGCCGGCCTGATCACGCACCTCGGACAGCTGTCGCAGGTGCTGGCTCACCTGCCGTTCGTGCCACCTGCACGATGGACGCCACGTCCGGGAAGTACTTGTACAGCGTGGCCCGCCCGATTCGGGTGTGCTCGGCGATCCGCGACATCGTGACCGAGGCCAGCCCCTGGTCGGCGACCAGCGCGGCCGTCGCGTCCATCGCCGCGTCCCGCACCGCCTGGCGGTGCGCGTCGATCGTCTCCGTCCACAGCTTCGGTACCAGCCAAGCATACGGTCCCGACACGGGTCCGTCACGGTGTATTGACAGCGACAAAGTGTCTCGATAAAAATGGGCCGCGTGATGACTGCCGCCGAGCACTACCCGCACCCGCTGGACTGGACGCCCGATGACTTGTACGCGAGCCCGCCACCGTGGGACATCGGGCGTCCACAGCAAGCCTTTCAAGCCGTTGCCGACCAAGGCGCCTTGCACGGACGCGTCCTGGACGCCGGCTGCGGCACCGGTGAGCACACGCTGTTGTGCGCGTCGCTCGGTCTCGACGCCACCGGTGTCGACCTCGCGGCCACGGCCCTGCCGCACCGCGCGCGACAAGGCACGCGACCGCGACCTGAACGCCCGGTTCCGCCAACACGACGCGACCCGGCTCGCGGACCTTGGCGAAACCTTCGACACCGTGCTCGACTGCGGTCTGTTCCACGCCTTGCCCGAGGATGGTCGCGCCGCCTACGTCGCCGCCCTGCGGGACGTGCTTGAGCCCGGCGGCCGCTACATCATGCTGGGCATGTCCGACGCGGAACCGTCACGGTGGGGTGGCCGCATGCGCCACCTGACGCAGGCGTTCATCAAGGCCACGTTCGCCGAAGGCTGGCAGGTCGACACCATCGAACCCGCCACCATCGAGATCACCACCGATCCCGAGGGCGTGCGCGCTTGGCTCGCCACCGTCACCAGGATCTGAGGTAGGCATGCTCACCGCGCAGGGCGAGGTCAGCACGGACCGCGCCGACCGTTACCTCGACCAACTCGTCCGCCACACCAGCCAGATGGCCACCCTCGGCGCCCCGGCCAACCACCGTGGTGGCTTCGCCCCAACCATCCTGCGAGTGGAATCCACCGACACGGGCGCGATCGTCGACTTCGATCAAGGCCGCTGCGTCCTTGGGGTCGACACGCACAACCTGACGATCACCGTCGAGGCAGAGGGCAGCGACCGGCTGCACCAGCTCCAGCAGCTGGTCACGTCGAGACTGGAAACCATCGGCCGGCGCGACAACCTGGCCGTCCGCTGGGATCAGCCGCCGCCGCGCCCACCGAGGAGGCGACGCACCATCATCTTGCTGGTGGCCGCCGCCGTGCTCGCGATCGCCGCCCATGTCGCGATCGGGGCGGCTGTGCTCCAAGCACCACAGTGGACAAGCTTCGTCGCCGACGGGCTTCTCGTGGTCATCCTCGTCAAACTCGCCGTGGTCGTAATCCTCGACTTTTGCACTTCATGCGGCGGCTTGAGCCCAGGCTTGCTGGACTTCCAGGATTTCTTGGGTTGTGGCTGGTCGGGGTGAGGTGGGTAGAAATCGGGCGGCGATGATCTGGCGTCGGAGCTTGACGAGCATGTCCCAGGTGGAGGGTTCGGTTTTGGGCTTGTACCAAGGTGCCGAGGCGCGACGCTGGGCTGTGTCGGTGTGGTTGTGGCCGTGCAGCGCGTACCAGATGATCAGGATGCTGTGACAGAGAAGTCCGAATGGAACGGTCCGTTCCACGGCGGGCGATGATCTCCTCCGCTGTGGCTTCAAGGTCGGTGGTGACCAGCGCGATGCCGTAACCCTTGGCCGGGACGGCTTTCTTGCCGGTCTCGCGCACCAGGATGACCTGGACGGTGTCGGTGCGCCAGGTGCCGTACCACAAACAGACCTGTTCGGTGATCTGCACGGTGCTGGTGGTGCCGTAGCGAGACACTCGGACAGTGCGCCACGTCGCCGAGCCGGCGATGTCGGCTGGTGTGCCGATCCGGTCGCCCTTCAGACGTGGCCGGCCGCGTTTGCCGGTGCGCGGCGGCGCGAGTTGAGAGAACACCGCGTTGGCTTTGACGCGGGTGGTCATGGTCATCCCGTCGCCCAGGCCGATGAACGCGCGGCAGCCGTAGGCGGCGTCGGCCACGATATGGATGTCGCGGTCAGCGAACCGCTCCGCGATCAGGTCGATCAGGTCGCGGGCCAGGTCCGGTTTCGAGGACCCGCCCTTCACGGCTAACGCGGCCAGCACCGGTAACGCCACCGGCCGGGACACGAACGGCAGGGTCACGATGATCGCCACCACCACCCAGTTGTTGCCGTAACCCAACTTGGTCTGCCCGGCCGCCGACCCGTCATGAAACCAGCCCGCGGCATGGACCTTCTTGCCACGGCGACCGAACAGGGTGTCATCCACCGCCACGGTGATCGACGCGCCCGGAGCCAACAGGCACGTGACGATCAACTCGGCCAGCACCAACCCAACCCGCTGGGGACACCACCGCGCGGCGGAGAAGAACCGATGCGCCCGGCAGTGATGCCACACCCGGGCCAAGCCAGCCCCGGTGAGCATGCCGCACACCGTCCTGGACACCGGCTGGGCGACCAACCCGGCCACCAGCGCGGTAAACACCTCGAACGTCGGTGCGGTGAAACACGGTCGGAAGGTCGCCAGCACGCGTGACAGCGCGCCGGGTAAGATCGAGCCCCGGAGCATCGGCGGAACACTCTTTCGTTACGACAGAGCGGTTACAGGAACCGCCGATGCTCCACCCACCACCCCGGGAA
>NZ_WHTD01000153.1 GCF_009379765.1 Actinophytocola sp.
CAGGTGCGCCGAACCGGCCGCCAGCACGGCGTCCGCGGCGGCCCGGGCGGCCTCGACGGCCGCGCCGGACCCGCGGGCGTCGCGGATGTAGTCGTCGGCGGCCGCGGCCTCCACCCGCACGCCGACCGCCACGAGCCGGGCCGCGCGATGCTGGTTGTCCGCCGACAACGCCACCCGCAAGCCGTCCGCGACCGCGGCGCGCGCGTCCGCCCAGCGCCGCTCGAGGACCGCCAGCAGCGCCTGCAACGCCGCCAGCTCGGTGCCGAACTGCACGTCGTCCTGACCGGTGAGCACCTCGGCCGACCGGTCGAGCAACGCGGCCGCCTCGGCGAGCGCGCCTCGCTTGAGGTACAGGTCCGCACGGGTGAGGTCCACGGGCAGCCGGGTGAACGCGTCCGCGGCCGGGTCCGACGGGTCGTCCGAGGCGTCGAGCGCCTCGTCCCAGCGGTGCAGCTCGGCGAGCGCCCGCACCTGGTTGCCGACGATCAGCAGCAGGTAGAAGTCGAAGCCGAACTGTGCGGCCCGCTCGATGCCCTCGCGCGCCAGCGCCAGCGCCTCCCGCGGCCGGTCCACCCACACCAGCGCCTCGGGCTGGTTGGCGTAGCTGACGCCGAGCATCCGCGGCTCACATGTCTCGAGCGCGACCTCCCGGTGCCGCCGCAGGTACCCGAGCCCGGACTCGACGTGGCCCAGCCCGACCTCGCACAGGCCGAGCACCATCAGCCCCCGCGCCAGCGACGTCCGGTCGCCCGCCGCCTCGGCGACCGGCAGCAACGCGGTCGCGTGCGCCACCGCCTGCCGGTGCCGCGACGACAGCATCGCCAGGCCCGCGCGCCGGGCCAGGATCGGCACCCGCGCGGGCGAGCCGGCCGGGATCAGCTCCAGCGCGCGCTCGTTGGACCGGCGCGCCAGCGGCCAGTCCGCCGACGCCCATGCTCGGTACGACAACACCGCGTAGGCCAGCGCCACCCGTTCGGGTTCGGTGTGTTCGTCCAGCTCGGTGATCCGTTGCCGGGTCAGCTCGACCGCCCGCGCGTTGCGGCTGGCGAGGCTCGCCGACTCGGCCGCGCGCTCCAGCACCGTGTCCAGGTCGGCACCGGCGAGGTCCGCTGCCCCGGTCACCGACGGCCACCAGCGCAGCGCCCGCTCGTAGTGGACGTGCGCCTCGGCCGGCGCGAACCCCGCACCGGCCGCGTCGCCCGCGCGGACCGACGCGGCGAGCGCCTCGGCCGCCTCACCGGCCGCGTCCCAGTGGTGCGCGAGCTCGGCGGCGGCCCCCTGGCCGTCGAGCAGCCGGGCCACCCGGCCGTGGGCCTGCCGGCGCTCGCCGGGCAGCAGGTCGGCGTAGATCGCCTCCCGGATCAGCGCGTGCCGGAACGCGTAGCCGTCGGCGCCCTCGACCGAGCCGCTGGTCACGAGCTGCCCGTGGTGGATCAGCTCCCGCACCGCCGGGTCGAGGTCCACGTCGGACAGCCCGGCGAGGCCGGCGAGCAGGTCGTGCCGCGCGGTGCGACCGGCCACCGACGCGAGCCGGGCGAGGTGCCGGGCGCCCGGGGTGAGCCGGGCCAGCCGGGTGATCACGACCTCGCGGATGGTCTGCGGCACCTCGCCGCGCGCCGGCCACGCGGCTACCAGCTCCTCGGTGAAGAACGGGTTGCCCTCGGCCCTGGCCAGCAGCACCTTCACCATCTCGGCGGCCGGCTCGACGCCCAGCAGGCCGCGGGCGAGCGCGGTGGTCTCCGCCGGGTCGAGCGGGGGCAGCCGCAGCCGCTCGGTGTGCGGCAGCCTGCCGAGCTCGGCGACCATGCCGGCCACCGGGTGGTCGCCGGCGATCTCACCGCTGCGATGCGTGCCGACCTGCAGCACCGGCGCGTGCCGCAACGCCCGCTGCAGGAACACCAGCAGGTCCCGGGTCGATGCGTCGGCCCAGTGCAGGTCCTCCAGCACGAGCACGACGGGCCGCCCGGCCGGGTCGCCCGCTGGATCACCCGCGGTGGCGATCGCGTCGGCGACCCGGCGGAACTCCCCGGCACGGCCGGCATCGGCGGGGCTGCCGCCGGGACCGCCGCCGGATGCGCCGGCGAAGAACGCGGACGGGATCGCGGCGAGCGCCTCGGCGAACGGCGCGTAGGGGATGTCGGCCTCGAGCTGCAGGCAGCCGCCGGTGAGCACGGCCGCGCCGGACTCGGCGGCCCGCTCGGCGAACCGCTGCACGAGCCGGGTCTTGCCCACCCCGGCGTCGCCCTCGACCAGCACCAACCGCCCGGACCCGGCCGCGGCGTCGGCGAGCGCGGCGTCCAGTACGGCGAGCTCCGCCTGCCTGCCGATGAGTTCCGGCGCCGATACCCGTCTTGGCACGGCGCAAGTATTCCACCGTCCGTGACCTGCGCTGCTCCGATCGTCTAAGACGTTGCGCCATCCGATTTGAGTCTTTGCCCAATGTGTAGCGACGGGAAATCCCTGACGATGAACTCGACGAATCCGGCGGCAGGAGCCCGAGCATGGCCTCAACACACACCGCACCCATGGTTCTGGATGTTCCTCATCGGCACGACCGGCACAGCCCGCTGCACCGCGCGATCCTGCGCGCGCTCGGGCCGCTTTCCGGGATGCGCCTGCTGGACGTCGGCTGTGGGGTCGGGCTGTTACTGCGGGCCGCCGAGCGTCGGGGTGCGTTGGTGGCCGGGGTCGACACCGCGGTGGAGCGGCTGGAGATCGCCCGCTGGGCGTTGCCGGACGCGGACCTGCGGGTGGGCGACGTGGACGCGCTGCCCTTCGACAACGGCACCTTCGACGTCGTGACCGCGTGCGGTGGGGTCGGAACCGGCACGGCGCTCGCCGAGCTGACGAGGGTGGTGCGGCCGGGCGGGCGGGTCGCGGTGGGCGGCTGGATGCATCCGGCCGGGTGCTGGGCGGCGACGTTCGGCGAGCACCTGCGCCGGCTCACCCGCCGCGACTCGGTCCCGCTCGCCGACGACCCCGGGCTGGAGGCCGGCCTGTGGACCGCGGGCCTGGCCGTCCTGACCACGGGCGAGGTCGGCTGCCCCGCGCGGTACCCGAGCCTGGCCGCCGCGTGGGCCGCGATGCTGGGCAGCGAGCAGCTGCCGCTGGCCATCCGGCTCGCGGGAGAGCGGGCCGTGTACGAGGCGTTCGTGGCATCCGTCGAGCCCGCGATGGGAACCGACGGGACCGTCCTGCTGTCGAAGGCGTTCAGATACGCCGTGGCAATGACTCCGGTGCGTAACGCCTGATTTCGGACAGGTGAACGTCCGTCACCCGATAGTGCAGGGGGTTAACACGCGCCGCCAAGTTGCCGAAAGAAAGTTGCGGAAGCCCGTTCGACCCTGCGAGACGAGATGACCAGCGAGACCCCGTCCATGACCCTTCCGACCACCCCGTGCAGCGTGGTGTGGAGCCGCGGACACGCCTACGTCCGGGAGGGTGCGCTCGGCCGCCCCCGCTGGGTGGGCGTCGACGACTGCGGCCGGCCCCAGTCGCTCACCGACGCGGACCTGCACCGCCGCGGCTGGACCCGCACCCGGGAGACCGCCGAGCGGCGCTGATCACGCTCCGAACCGGCCGTCAGGCAATACAGTCGGCGGCATGGTGGAGGAGACGCAGCCCGGACAGCCTCGCGACGTCGACGAGCTGCCCGACCGGCTGTGGACCATCCCCAACCTGCTCAGCGTCATCCGGCTGGCCCTCGTGCCGGTGTTCCTGTGGCTGCTGCTCGGCCCCGAGGCCGACGGCTGGGCGCTGGCGATCCTGGTCTACGCGGGCGTCTCGGACTGGGCCGACGGCAAGATCGCCCGCCTGTTCAACCAGACCAGCAGGTTCGGCGCCATGCTCGACCCGGCCGCCGACCGGCTCTACACGCTCGCCACCGTGGTCGCGTTCGTCGCGCGCGACATCGTGCCGTGGTGGATCGCCGCCCTCCTCGTGGGCCGCGACGTCGTCGTCGGCATCTGTATCTGGGTGCTCGGCCGCAACGGGTTCGCCCCGCCTGAGGTCACCTACATCGGCAAGGCGGCGACCTTCAACCTCCTGTACGCGATGCCCCTGCTGCTGCTCGCCCAGGGCAGCTCGGACTTCGCCACGGTCGTCCGCCCGGTGGCCTACGCGTTCGCCGTCTGGGGTGGCGCGCTGTTCCTCTGGTCCGGGGTGCTCTACCTGGTGCAGACCCGCGCGGCACTGCGCTCGTCCGCCCGGCCGGCACCCATCTAGGATTCGCCAGACACATCGCGTCGAGCGTGAGGATGGGGCCGTGACGCCGGAGGACCTCAAGTACACCGAAGAGCACGAGTGGCTGGCCACGACGGCCGAGACCGTGCGGGTCGGCATCACCGACTATGCCCAGCAGCAGCTCGGCGACGTGGTCTTCGTGGAGCTGCCCGAGGTCGGCAAGGCGGTCGGCGCGGGCGACCCGATCGGCGAGGTCGAGTCCACCAAGAGCGTGTCGGAGATCTTCGCGCCGGTCGCGGGTGAGGTCACCGCGGTCAACACGGCCCTCGACGAGCACCCGGAGCTCATCAACAGCGACCCCTACGGCGAGGGCTGGATCATCGAGGTGTCGGTGACCGATCCGGGCGCGGTGGAGGCCCTGCTGGACGCCGAGGCGTACCAGGAGCTGACCGAGAAGGACTGAGGGCGGCAGGCCGGCGGGGACTCGCTGTCTGGCCTGCTGATCGCGCACGGTACGTTTGCACTCGTAGAAGTCAGCATCAGCAGGAGGAGAGCTCAGGTGAGCACCAACGACGGGCCCGGCGTCCCGCCGGAGCAGTCTCCGGAGCGGACCTCGGTCTTCCGGGCCGACTTCCTCGCCGAGGTGGAGGGGACCGAGGCTCCGCCCGCGGAGCCGTCCGTCGCCGGTGTGGATGCCCTTCCGGCCGGTTCGGCCCTCCTGGTGGTCAAGCGTGGCCCCAACGCGGGTTCGCGCTTCCTGCTCGACCGGGACACCACCAGCTCGGGCCGGCACCCGGACAGCGACATCTTCCTCGACGACGTCACGGTTTCCCGCCGGCACGCGGAGTTCCGGCGCGAGGGCGGCGAGTTCGTGGTCATCGACGTGGGCAGCCTCAACGGCACCTACGTCAACAGGGAGCCGGTCGACCAGGCCGTCCTCGCGGGCGGCGACGAGGTCCAGATCGGCAAGTTCCGCCTGGTCTTCCTCACCGGCCCCAACGCATAGGTTCGCGCAGGGGGTCGGGGTGACGGCTGCCGGGCGGCCATCGGGTGAGGGGCTGAGCATCGGAGCGGTGCTCAGCCGGCTCCGTTCCGAGTTCCCGGACGTCACCATCTCCAAGATCAGGTTCCTGGAGTCGGAAGGGCTGATCCAACCGGCCCGCACGGCGTCGGGGTACCGCCGGTTCACCCCGGCCGACGTCGCGCGGCTGAGGTTCGTCCTGGCCGCCCAGCGTGATCACTACCTGCCGTTGAAGGTGATCAAGGAGCAGCTCGATGCCGCGGATCGCGGGGAGTCCGACCAGCACGCGCCGGGCTCTGCCACGCGGCCGCCGCGAGGGCTGATGTCCGTGCCGGCCAACGGTTTACCCAGCGCACGCGAGTTCGCCGAGGAGCCGCTGCGCCGGCTGACCAAGGAGGACCTGCTCGAGCAGGCCGGCATCGACGCGGCCGCGCTGGGCGAGTTGGAGCAGTACGGGTTGGTCCGTCCGGGTGCCGCCGGGTTCTACGACACGGACTCCGCGATGGTCGCGCGAATGGTGCGGTCCATGGCCGAGTTCGGCATCGAGCCCCGGCACCTGCGCGCCTTCCGGGCATCGGCGGACCGCGAGGTGGGGTTGCTCGAGCAGATCGTGGCGCCGATGTACCGCCAGCACGGCGAGGACGCGCGGGGCCGGGCCGACGAGGCGATGCGTGAGCTCGCAGCCCTGTCGGTCGGACTGCACACGCTTCTCGTGAAGGCCGGTTTGCGCCAGATTTCGGGCAGGTAAGCTGAAGATCAACCGGCGCGACTGTCACGGCACGTTGTCGCATCGTGACGCGGATCGCTGCCGGATTACACAAGCGTCGGGACCGGATGGCGGGTAGCGTCGAGGCCAACGATGAGCGATCCTCGGACGTGTGGGTGTGTACATCCTCGCTGAGCGAAGGGAGGCGAACCCGATGAGCGAGATGCGAGTCGTGGGCGTGCGGGTGGAACTGCCCGCCAACCAACCGATCTTGCTGCTGCGCGAGACGGATGGCGAGCGTTACCTCCCGATCTGGATCGGCTCGGTGGAGGCCACCGCGATCGCCCTGGAGCAGCAGGGCGTCCGGCCTGCTCGGCCACTGACGCACGACCTGCTCAAAGACGTGATCGGGGCGCTGGGCCGGGAGCTGGAACAGGTCCGCATCACCGATCTGCGCGAGGGCACCTTCTTCGCCGAGCTCGTCTTCGACGGCGACGTGCGAGTGTCGGCCAGGCCCAGCGACTCGGTCGCTTTAGCCCTTCGCGTCGGCGTGCCCATCCACGCCGAGGACGCGGTCCTGCAGGAGGCCGGGTTGATCATCCCGGACGAGCAGGAGGACGAGGTCGAGAAGTTCCGCGAGTTCCTCGACTCGGTTTCACCGGAAGACTTTCGCGGCGCTGACACGTGATGGTTCTCGATGCGGCTCCGCGAAAGTCGGGGGCCCGGGTGCGGGTGTCCCGCAGGGCACAGTCGTGGGGCTGACACATGATGTCCCGCAGGGCACAGTCGCGGCGCCGATACGTGAGCTGAAGCCTCGACTTGACGTTGAGGTTTGGACCCGTTCGCCCGCGCGTCGCGTTGACCGGTCCCCGCCATCGACCTACCGTCAATCCTGAGCGAATCGCGAGGATGTCATTCGACGTCGCCTCGGGTTGTCTCGCGGGCGGTTGACGAGCGGAGGCAGGCGTGGTCGAGGAAGGTCCCGTCGAGGCCGGCACCGGTGAGCAGGGCGAACTGTTCCCGGACGAGTCAGCGCCCGACGAGCTCGTCGGCTACCGCGGCCCGGCCGCGTGCCAGATCGCGGGTATCACGTATCGACAGCTGGACTACTGGGCCCGGACCGGGCTCGTCGCGCCGACCATTCGCAGCGCGCACGGGTCGGGGTCGCAGCGGTTGTACTCGTTCAAGGACGTGCTGGTCCTGAAGGTGGTCAAGCGGCTGCTGGACACCGGGGTGTCGTTGCAGAACATCCGGGTCGCGGTCGACCACCTGCGCCGCCGGGGCGTCCGCGACCTGGCCAGGATCACGCTGTTCAGCGACGGCACGACGGTCTATGAGTGCACCTCGCCCGAGGAGATCGTGGACCTCCTGCAGGGCGGCCAGGGCGTGTTCGGCATCGCCGTCAGCGGCGCGATGCAGGAGATCAACGGCACGATCCACGAGTTCCCGGCCGAACGCGCCGACGGCGGCATCGTCGAACCGGTCACCGACGACGAGCTGACCGCCCGCCGCAAGGCCCGCAACGCCGGCTGACCACCTTTCGCCGCCACCCTTTCGTCGTCACCGACGCGAGTTTCGTCCGGTCCGGGCGAAAGCGTGTCGTCCGTCGGGCTGTCAGGGATTCTCGGGTCCCGCGGGGTAGGCTGCGCGGTGTAGTCGCAGATCCCGCGCGGGAGAGTCCGAGCTCCGGCTCGGCGCCGAAGGAGCAACTCCTCCCCGGAACCTCTCAGGCACCCGAACCGCGTGGGCGAGACGCCTCTGGAAAGTGGGTGGCCCGGTCCGCCCCGCCGAAGGTGCAAGTCCGTCGAAAGCGGACGAAGCTCTCAGGCGCCCGCGTCAGTGGGCACGGACAGAGGGGGAGGCCTGCTTCGGCATGCCCACCCCACACCGGAGGCGACAGTGACCCAGGACCGCATCCCGCTCGCCGCGCTCGAGGACGGCACCCAGTTCGCCGACCGGCACATCGGGCCGCGACCCGCCGAGCTCGCGCGGATGCTCGACGTCATCGGCATCGGCTCGCTCGAGGAGCTCGTCGAGCAGGCCGTGCCGGACTCCATCCGCGAGCAGGCGGATGTCGAGCTGCCGGCGCCCGCCTCCGAGCACCGCTCGCTCGCCGAGCTGCGTGAGCTGGCCGACCGCAACGAGCCGCGGGTCCAGATGATCGGCCTCGGCTACTACGGCACGCTCACCCCGCCGGTCATCCGCCGCAACGTTCTCGAGAGCCCGGCCTGGTACACCGCGTACACGCCGTACCAGCCGGAGATCTCCCAGGGCCGGCTCGAGGCGCTGCTCAACTTCCAGACCATGGTCGCCGACCTCACCGGCCTGCCGCTCGCCAACGCCTCCATGCTCGACGAGTCCACCGCGGCAGCCGAGGCGATGACGCTGGTCCGCCGCGCCGGCCGGGCCCGCTCGCCGCGCTTCCTCGTCGACGCCGACACGTTCCCGCAGACCATCGCCGTGATCGAGACCCGCGCCGAGCCGCTCGGCATCGAGGTCGAGGTCGCCGACCTCACCGGTGGCCTGCCGGACGGCGACTTCTTCGGCCTGCTGCTGTCCTACCCAGGAGCGAGCGGCGCGCTGCGCGACCACCAGGCGCTCGTCGAGGCCGCGCACGAGCGCGGCGCGCAGGTAGTCGTCGCCGCCGACATCCTCGCGCTCGCGCTGCTGCGTCCGCCGGGCGAGATCGGCGCGGACGTCGTCGCCGGCAGCACCCAGCGCTTCGGTGTGCCGATGGGCTTCGGCGGCCCGCACGCCGGCTACCTCGCGGTCCGCCAGGGACTCGAGCGGCAGCTGCCCGGCCGGCTGGTCGGCGTGAGCACCGACGCCGACGGCAACCGGGCCTACCGGCTCGCGCTGCAGACCCGCGAGCAGCACATCCGCCGCGAGAAGGCGACCAGCAACATCTGCACCGCGCAGGTGCTGCTCGCGATCGTCGCCTCGATGTACGCGGTCTACCACGGGCCCGCCGGGCTGCGCGCGATCGCGACCCGCGCGCACCGGATGGCCGCGGTCCTCGCCGCGGGCCTGCGCGACGGTGGCGTCGAGGTCGTGCACGGCAGCTTCTTCGACACCGTGCTGGCGAAGGCACCCGGGCGGGCCGCCGACGTCGTGGCCGCCGCCCGCTCGCTGGGCGTGAACCTGCGGCTCGCCGACGCCGACCACGTCGGCATCGCGTGCGACGAGACCACCACCCGCGCGCACCTGCGTCAGGTGTGGCAGGCGTTCGCCGTCTCGCCGGGGGCGGTCGAGGACCTGGACGCGGCGACCGACGACGCCTACCCGGCCGCGCTCGCCAGGACCTCGGAGTTCCTCACCCACCCGGTGTTCTCGACGCACCGCTCGGAGACCGCGCTGCTGCGGTACCTGCGTGGACTGTCCGACAAGGACGTCGCGCTCGACCGGAGCATGATCCCGCTCGGCTCGTGCACGATGAAACTCAACGCCACCGCGGAGATGGAGCCGATCACCTGGCCCGCGTTCGCCGACCTGCACCCGTTCGTGCCGGTCTCCGACGCCGAGGGACTGCTCAAGATCGTGTCCGATCTGGAGGGTTGGCTCGCCCAGCTCACCGGCTACGACGCGGTGAGCCTGCAGCCCAACGCCGGCAGCCAGGGCGAGTTCGCCGGCCTGCTGGCGATCCGCGCCTACCACCGGGCAGGCGGCCAGAGCGGGCGCGACGTCTGCCTGATCCCCGCGTCGGCGCACGGCACCAACGCCGCCAGCGCCGCCATGGCCGGCATGCGTGTGGTCGTGGTTCGCTGTGACGACAACGGGAACATCGACATGGACCACCTCCGGTCCACTGTGGACGAGCACCGTGCGAGCCTGGCCTGCATCATGATCACCTACCCGTCGACGCACGGCGTGTACGAGGACACCGTGCGCGAGGTCTGCGCGCTGGTGCACGACGCGGGCGGTCAGGTCTATGTGGACGGTGCCAACCTGAACGCGCTCATCGGCCTGGCGCGCTTCGGAAAGTTCGGCGCGGACGTGTCGCACCTGAACCTGCACAAGACGTTCTGCATCCCGCACGGCGGCGGCGGCCCCGGCGTCGGTCCGATCGGCGTGCGCGAGCACCTGGCGCCGTTCCTGCCGAACCACCCGCTGCAGCCCGCCGCCGGCCCGGCGACCGGGGTGGGGCCGATCAGCGCGGCGCCGTGGGGGAGCGCGTCGATCCTGCCGATCTCCTGGGCGTACGTGCGCATGATGGGTGCCGAGGGGCTGCGTCGCGCGACGATGACCGCGGTGGCCGCGGCCAACTACGTGGCCGCGCGGCTCACCGCGCACTACCCGGTGCTGTACACCGGCGCGCACGGCCGGGTCGCGCACGAGTGCATCCTGGACCTGCGCGGCATCACCAAGGCGACGGGCATCACGGTCGACGACGTGGCCAAGCGCCTGGCGGACTACGGCCTGCACGCGCCGACGATGTCGTTCCCGGTGGCCGGCACGCTCATGGTGGAGCCCACCGAGAGCGAGGACCTGGCCGAGCTGGACCGCTTCTGCGAGGCGATGGTCGCCATCAAGCGCGAGATCGGCCGGGTCGCCGCGGGCGACTGGCCGGCGCAGGACAACCCGTTGCGCAACGCGCCGCACACGGCCGAGTCGATCGCCGGGAAGTGGGACCACCCGTACAGCCGCGAGGAGGCCGCGTACCCGACGGGCGCCGCCGGTCCCAAGGTCTGGCCCCCGGTCCGCCGCATCGACGGCGCGAAGGGCGACCGGAACCTGGTGTGCTCCTGCCCGCCGATCGAGGCGTACCAGTCCTGACGCCTCCCCGGAACGCCTGAAGGCGTCGTTCAGGACGCTCAATGCCCTGAAGGCGTCGTTCAGGGCATGCGGCGGGGACGGCTCCGCACTCGGCGTGGCCCGTCCAGATGACCACGAGGATACCGTCCAGATGACCACGTTCGGACCGTCCAGATGACCAATGATCTTGCTCTTACGGCACACTGTCCCCATGCCCGAGCCCTTCGGTATGATCCCCCGCCGCGCCGAGTCCCTAGTTCACGAGGCACTCGAGGACACGCGTGTCGTCCTTGTCAATGGAGCTCGTCAGGCCGGCAAGAGCACGCTGACCAGGCTTGCCACCGAACGCCAGGCGGCAGTGGTCCGTCTCCTCGACGACCCGGCCACGTTGCGGGCCGCCAAGGACGATCCAACCGGATTCGTGGAGCACGACAGTCTCATGGTCATCGATGAGATCCAGCTGGTTCCGGAACTCCTTCAGCCGATCAAGGTATCCGTGGATCTGGATCCGACACCCGGCCGCTACCTCCTGACGGGCTCGTCCCGGATCCTGGCCATGCGAACTCTCCCGGACGCACTGCCGGGCCGCATGGAGGTGATCGAGCTGTGGCCGTTCTCCCAGGGAGAGCTGCATGGAGGTCCCGACCGGTTTGTGGACGCCGCTTTCAGGCACGGTCCCCGGATCGACCACTCATCGGAACTACGCCGCCGCGACTACCTGGAGCGTCTCGTGGCCGGTGGCTTTCCCGAAGCCACGCGCCGCACTCCCCGCCGCCGAACCGCCTTCTTCGGCTCCTACCTGACGACCTTGATCGAACGCGACGTCCTGGAACTGGCCAGCATCGAGCGTCGAGGCGACCTGCTCAAACTGATCGCACTGCTTGCCGGGCGTGCCGGCGGCCTGCTGGAACCGGCCGCACTCTCCACTCTGTCCGGTATCCCGCGAACCACCCTCGTGCGCTACCTGGAGTTGTTGGCGTCGGTCTTTCTCATCAAGAGCATTCCTGCCTGGTCATCCGGGCAGACGCGCCGGGCCGTGGGCACCCCGAAACTTGCGTTCGTGGATACCGGCGTTGCCTGCCATCTCATCGGCCAAGACCCCGTACGGCTGGGTGAGCCCAGCGGAGCCGCCGGATCCATGATGGAGAACTTCGTCGTCATGGAGCTCGCCCGCCAGCTCACCTGGTCCGGGGAGCGTGGACGGCTGTATCACTACCGGACCAAGGACAAACAGGAAGTTGACGCGGTCATCGAGACACCCGACGGCAGGGTGATCGGAGTAGAGGTCAAGGCAGGCGCGACAGTGCGCACCGAGGATCTGGCCGGCTTGCGGAATCTGGCCAGCCACCTCGGCGATCGGTTCGTCGCCGGCTACGTGCTCTACACCGGCCAACAGACCTTGCCGTTCGGCGAGAAGATCAGAGCCTTGCCGGTGGACGCACTGTGGCGCCTCGCTCCGTGATCTCGGGGCAACCCTTGTCGGACAGTCCACGCAAGTACCGCAGCAACGCGGTCTCCGAGCGGGTAGGTGGCGAACACCGGGTGGGTGAGGATGGGGCCGAGGGCGAGAGCGAGGACCTGGCGGAGCTGGATCGCTTCTGTGCCGCGATGATCGCCATCAAGCACGAGAGGTGGGCAGGGCGACCGGAACCTGGTGTGCTCCTGCCCGCCGGTCGAGGCCTACCAGTCCTGACGCTCACCGGATAGCGGACAGCGGAGCGCATTCCTCGTCGAAGTACCAGATGACGTCTTCCGCGGCCAGCGAGTCGTACGTGTCGTAGGCGCCGGTTTCGGTCGTGGCGACCAGGAAGGCGATGTACCAGCCGTTGCCGTGGCAGCCGTTGTTCAGATACGCGAGCAGCCATGGCCGCAGCCCGGCGGTCAGGTCTGCCTCCGCGCCCGGCACGTCCTCGGTCGTGATCGTCTCGTCCGAGCCGAAGCGGTCTCCGGCGAGCCTCAACACATACTTGAATCCTGTTTGGTGTCCCACGGCTTGAGGATGCACTGCGTGGCGTACCGTGCGCACTACGTCAACGGCAATGGTGTCCGACTGGCTGAGAACGTGACTTTTGTGACCCCGAACCCAGGAGAGGTGAGATGGCCGTTGGGCCTGGCGGCGACGTGGAGCGGCTGCTGATCGCCGAGGAGGTGCGGGCGCTGCGGGACAAGCGCGGCATCACCCAGGGCGAGTTGGCCAGGCGGATCGGGTTCAGCCAGTCCACGGTGAAGAACATCGAGTCCGGCTACCGGGTGCCGACCCGGGAACAGGCGAGGCTGCTGGACGAGGTGCTCGACACGGCGGGCACGCTGCGACGCCTGGAGGCGCGGATCCGCGCCGCCCCGATCTCGCCGGGCTTCCGCCCGTTCGTGGCCGCCGAGGCGGACGCCCGGACGCTCAAATGGTTCGAGCACACGCTCGTGCCCGGCCTGCTGCAGACCGAGGACTACGCCAGGACCCTGGTCGAGGCGTACCCCGGCCTGACCAGCGACGAGATGGCCGCGCGGGTGGCGGCGAAGCTGGACCGCCAGGCGGTGCTGGACGCCGAGGAGCCACCGTGGCTGTGGGTGGTCATCGACGAGCAGGTGCTGCGCCGCGAGATCGGCGGCCCCGAGGTGATGGTGACGCAACTGGCGAAGCTGGCCGAGTTCGCCCGCCGGCCGCGCGTTACCATTCAGGTGCTCTCCGCCGCCCGTTCGCACATCGCGCTGCTGGGCGGGTTCATCATCGCGGAGCTGGCCAGGCAGCCGGCGGTGGCGTACCTGGACAACGTGTTGGACGGCCAGACCGTGCAGGACCCGGCCATGGTGGAGATGGCGGCGGTCGTGTTTGACACGATCCGGACGGACGCGTTCTCCGGCGGCGAGTCCCTGGAGCTGATCGAGGAAGGTATGCGGCAATGGAAGCAGCGGATCGCGTCGTGAGCTGGCGCAAGTCCAGCTTCACCGGGGGCAACGGCAGCGCGTGCGTGGAGGTCGGCCTGAGCTGGCGCAAGTCCAGCCGCAGCGCGGGTAATGGCAGCGCGTGCGTGGAGGTCGGCCAGGCCGTCGACGCGGTTCTGGTGCGGGACACCAAGAACCGGACCGGCGGCATCCTCGCCTTCACCCCGAACACCTGGCGCCATTTCCTGACCACGAACTGACCGGGTGCTCGCCGCTCCCGCCCGCGAGCACACCGACGACAAGCGTGTGCACCGCGTGTCGGCCACCCCATGCTGCCGCGAACGTGTCGCTCGACGCCGACGTGATGCGGCGGACTGTGCCCATCTGGCCGCCGAACCCGCCGTTCCTCCGGACGAGGCCCGCGCCGAACCCCTGCCCGATCCATGACGGCGGCGCGCCGAAACAACCGAGAAACCACCACCAGAGGAAATGGCTCAGTCCCGATCCAGGAGTCCGGGTTGACTGAACTGTCGTTTGTGTGGCTTGGAGATCACCGGCAAGTGCCAGTTGCGCTGTGCGCACTGCTATGCCGGTTCCGGGCCCACGGGGACCGACGGGGCGATGACGGCGGAGGACTGGTTGAGCGTGATCGACCAAGCGGCTGGTCTCGGTACCACGATGGTGCAGTTCATCGGGGGTGAGCCCACGTTGAACCGCGACCTTCCACGACTCGTCGAGCACGCGCTCGGCAGGGGAGTCGAGGTCGAGGTGTTCAGCAACCTTGTTCACGTGTCCCCGGCGCTGTGGGATGTGTTCGAGCGGCCTGGTGTCCGGCTCGCGACGAGCTACTACACCGACAACGCGGCGCAGCACGAGGCGATTACTCAGGGGCGGGACAGCTACGCGAGGACAACGGCGAACATCGCCGAGGCGCTGCGGCGGTCGATTCCGCTGCGCGTCGGTGTCATCGACGTGGAAGACGGGCAGCGGGTCGCCGAGGCGCGTCGTGCGCTCGTTGACCTCGGTGTGCTCGGTGAGGTCCGCGTTGACCACCTGCGCCAGGTCGGCCGCGGCGTCCGCGAGCAGACGCCGAGCGTCGACCAGCTCTGTGGCAACTGCACCCACGGCACGGTCGCCATCTCACCCACCGGCGACGTCTGGCCGTGTGTGTTCTCTCGGTGGCTGCCGGTCGGCAACGTCCGACAGGAGGCCCTCGCCGAGATCATCACCGGGCCGAGGATGGTCGAGACCACGGCAGCGCTGTCCGCGAGCTTCGTGAGCCGGCCGAACATGGGACCGTGTGACCCACGGTGCGGGCCGAACTGTAGTCCGGCGTGCAATCCGTCATGCTGGCCCACGGGCGCCGGTCCGTGCGGCCCGAAGGGCGGATGTCAGCCGAACTATGACTAGGAGTGGATGAGTGTTCGTCAGTCGCGCGTACGTGCCAGACGGGCTGCGGCCGGCGCACTTCCGGCAGTGGCCGTACACCGTGCCGGCCGTCGCCGAGGTCGTCGAGCACGGCGTTGAGTTCACGCACCCGGTGACGTTCCTCGTCGGCGACAACGCTTCGGGCAAGTCGACGCTGGTCGAGGCTGTCGCCGAGGGGTTCAAGCTCGATGCGCGCGGTGGGCGAGCAGCCCGCAAGGCAGGCAACGCGGATACCGCCAAGACAGCTCTTGGCGAGGTTCTGCGGCTGGAGACCACCGCCAAGGGCGCTCGGATGTTGGCCGGTCCGCGGTTGAAGAAGGAGGGCTTCTTCCTTCGCGCCGAGACCGCGTTCGGTATGACTGAGAACCTCGGCGGTGTTCCTGGCTACTGGGAGGAGAACACGGCCGAGATGAGCCACGGTGAGGGGTTCCTCGCCGTGTTCCGGTCGATGTTCCGCGATCCCGGTTTCTATGTCATGGACGAACCTGAGTCGGCGCTGTCGTTCACCGCGTGCCTGCGACTCGTCGCCCTGATGTACGAACTCGGCGAGGCCGGGGCACAGGTGGTGTGTGCGACCCACTCGCCGATCCTGGCCTCGACACCGGGCGCCGACCTCATCGAGGTGGACGAGCACGGTCTACGTCGGGCGAGGTGGTCCGAACTCCAGCTTGTCGGC
This sequence comes from Actinophytocola sp., assembly GCF_009379765.1. GTDB lineage: Bacteria > Actinomycetota > Actinomycetes > Mycobacteriales > Pseudonocardiaceae > Actinophytocola. The sequence continues at coordinate 15,646 of NZ_WHTD01000153.1, forward strand.
CACTGGCGCCGCTATCTCGACAACCCCACTGCCTACCTGCGCCACCTCACCGACTCATGATCGACTATCTGGTTGCCGAGCCACCGACTGACGGCGACGCGACGTTCCGCAACTTCCAACGGCACAACGTCGGCCGGGCAGCCGAGCGGTTCGGCGTGGCGGTGACCGGGGCGGCGTCGTTCGGGTGGCGACTCCGCTCGATCGGCGTGCCGGTGACCAGCGAGCACGGCGCGTGCTGGCTTCGGGTGGTGTCCGAGGAACCGCAGTGGGCACGGGGCTACGCGTGGACGGGCAACCTCGACGCGAACGCCATCACGAACTTGGTCAAACCGCGGGTCCTTGAGGTGTTCGAGTGGCCGGAACGCGACTGGCGAAACCAGCGCGCGGAGCTGATGACCGTGGTGCCAGGCGAGCCCTGCTCGCCGAGCGACGTTCTCCGGGCGCCGCCGGACGTGTCGGCCAAGTGGTGGGCGGGCCTCCGCCGGTCGCTCGACACTCTCGCCGCCACCCCGACCGAGCGGACCCATGCCGACCAGGCGCGCGTGGCTGAGCGGGTGCGCGGCCGGTTCGGGGACGACGTCGACACTACGATCGAGCACTGGACCACGGCGCACGGTGGCTTGCACTGGTCGAACCTCATGCGCCCACGGCTCGGCGTGCTCGACTGGGAGTTGTGGGGAACGGCGCCCGCGGGAACGGACGCGGCGACGCTGCTGTGTTACGGCCTACTCGTTCCCGAGGTTGTCGACCAGGTACGCGACCAGTTCGCCGACGTGCTCGACAGCCCGAGTGGTCGAGTGGCGCAGTTGTACGTCGTCGCCCGCCTACTCCGGCGGATCGACGGCGGGGACCATCCCGAGCTTGCCATGTCGCTCACGGCGCACGCACGGACCTTGCTCGGCACCTGACGACGAACCCCGGCCCGCGAGTGTGTCCCTGACACCGGGGGCATCGAGGACAAAAGGTCGGGAGTTTCCGCGCGGGAGTTGAGGCCGGTGGCGGGAACGGCCTCCGCGCAGGCTGGGCGGGTCACGGTGAGGGACGGTTCTTGCACGACCCGGCCATGGCGAACCTTGACTTCGACATGGGTGGCCGCAGGGGCGTGCTGCCACGGATGACGGACGAGCTGATGGACGCCTACGAACAGACCCTTACTGCGGATTGCCGCCGGTGTACGCCAACCAGGATGACGAACCACTTGCTCGCGTGCTGGACGGGGTGCGACGGCTCGGGATTATGCCGGAACGCGGTACGTCGGCAACGGATCGGTGAGCCAAACCGGATCAACGGCCAGGCCGGTTTGCTGTTCCACAACGGCAAGCAGGATGGCGTGTAGTTCCTCGTCGGTGAACACCACGTCCGTGATCCAGTCTGGGTATGTCTCCCCGATGGGGGCGGGATGCTGGGCAGTCAACGGGTCGAACGACGCGGTGAGCTTGCCGTCTACGGCAGCAGTCAGCTTGTAGTTGGCGTTGAGATTCCAGAAGACGCTCACAAACGCGGCGCCGCGGGAGGATGCCCGGTTCGGCAACCTCGATGGCCTTGCCGTGCCAACCGTTGTTCTCGATGGCCACGACGTGCCGGCCAGCCTCCCTGATCTGGACGAGCGTGTACGCGCCCAGCTCGTCCGGCGACACCTGGGCGCTGGCGAACGGCAGCACTTCCGGCGTCTGGCTGGGATCACCGCCATACGCCTCGATCACCTCATCGGGCATCCGGCCGGTGATGACGGCCAGCGTCCATGCCAGGTTGGTGTCCTCTTCAGCCCACGAGTAGCGGCGTACCTGATCTAGCCCAAGCATGTGGTCACCTTGACTTCCTGGCCTGCCCACGGCTCGCTTGCGATCTTGTCTGGATTCGAGGTGACCACCAGGTAGGCATCCCCTCGTTGATCGGCAAGCGCTGGTAGGCCGACGAGATCGTGCCACCCTGGCAGCTCTGCTCATCCTCGTGCACTTCCTCGACCCCCGCACCCGAACCACCCTCGCGGCTGGACGAATCTGTTGATGTGTGGTGCGTCAACCGCTCATCCTCGCCGATATCCGGCGGCGCATCGCCGTGGCCGCACCATCTTCGAACTCGACCAACAACGAAAGTGCGTCACGCCAGAGCTGGTGTGCCTGGTCGACCTCGCCGTCCTGGTCGAGCGCAGTGGCGAGGTGGTCGAGCGCGGTCGCCCGCTGCCACCTGTCGCCCAGCTCACGATGGACCTGGACCGCCCGGCGGTGAAACTTGGCGGCTTCCTCGTAGTTGCCGAGCGCTTGGAAGGCCCTGCCGGAACCGTCGAGGGCCATCGCCTCTCGACTGCGGTCTCCCAGCCGGCGTTGCAGAACGGCAGCTCTGTGAAAGGCCGCCAGCGCTTCGGCCGGGCGCCCCACGTCGAGTTGGATGCTCGCCAGCTCTGCGAGCCAATGTGCCCGCCAGACGTCGTTGTCGTCCTGCTCAGCGATCCCGAGCGCTTCCGCGATGGCGGTCTCGGCGTCGTCCAGCCGGCCGGCCGTACGCAGCGCCTTGGCGAGGGTGAACAGCCCGTTGCCCATCCCGAACCTGTCGCCGAGGTCGCGGAAGGTCGTGAGAGCGTCACGTGCCAGGTCAACGGCTGGCCCAGGCGTCCCGGCGTCGGTCAGAGCCTCGGCCAGGTTGTCGTGCAACAGAGCCGACAAGCGTCGCTCGCCGAGCGAGGCAAACATGTCGGCACCAGCCGCGAAGTGCTCCTGCGCGACGTCGAGTCGCCTGCGCCGCAGAGCCAGCAGGCCAAGGGCATTGATGGACTTGGCCTCCCCGAACTGGTCACCGAGGTGCCGGCGGAGGGCCAGCAGGCGCGTGTGGTGGACTGTCGCCTGGTCGAGCTGACGAGCTTGGAAGAGCGCCTTTGCCAGGGTTTCGAGTGCCTCGGCCTCAGCGACGGCGTCGTCGAGTTCGATGGCGGCTTCGAGACCGATTCTTCCGACCGTGACCCAGTCGTCGAAGCTGTTCTGGTGGATGTAGATCGCACGTAGGACTGCCGCGAACCTCCAGGCGACGGCGTTGTTGCCGTGCTCGCGTGCGCGTCGAGCTGCGGCCATCAGGTTTCGTGATTCCGTTCGGTACCAGGTGAGGGCGTCGTCGTAGCTCTCGAACGTGAGGGGCACGGCACCGGAAGTCGGTTCGTCTGCCAACGCATAGCTGTCGAACGGAGCGATGGCGCGTTGTGCGGCGTCGGCCGTGTGCAGGTACCACGACAACACGCGGTCCACCGCAGCACCGGCGATCTCGATCGGTTCCCCTTGCTCCAACTGGTCCACCGCGTAGGCACGCAGCAGGTCATGGAACTGATACCTTCCCGGACCGCTGTGCTCGATCAGTTGAGCACCCACCAGCGCCTCGATGCCCTGGCGCGCCTTGGTGGCACTCAGGCCGGCGAGCGCGGCAGCGGCGGGAATGCCGAAGTCCTCGCCGGGGTGCAGCCCCAACAGTCGAAACATCTCCGCGGCCTGCGGGAACAGCGCTCTATAAGACCAGGCGAACACGGTCCGCACCGCGTCCGCGTCATCGTCGCCATCAGGGGTCAACGCGTTCCAGAGGTTGCCGGACTCGTGTCGAAGATCAGCGATCAGCTCTGACAGCTGCATGCGTGGGCGCCCGGCCGCACGCTCGGCGGCGATTCTCAGTGCCAGCGGCAACCGTGCGCACAAGCCGGCGAGTTCCAGCATGTCGGCATGGTCATCATCATCGCGGTAACTCTCTGTCACGGCACGCAGGAGGGCTACTGCGTCGTCTTCACCCAGCAGGTCCAGCGCGACCCGCGCGGCGCCCTCCCGGATGACCAGGCCGGACAACCGGCTCCGACTGGTGACGATGACCAGGCACTCCCGCGAACCGGGAAGCAGCGGTCGCACCTGCTGGACGGTGGCCGCGTTGTCCAGTACGACCAGCGCGCGCCTGCCGGCCAGGACCGAGCGGAACAGTGCCGCCCGATCGTCGAGAGCGAGCGGTATCGCCCCTGGCGGTACCCCGAGGTCTCTGAGGAATCGTCCGAGCACGTCCTCCGGGACGGCGGGCAGGCTCGGGTCGTACCCGCGCAGATTCATGTAGAGCTGCCCGTTGGGATGCTGATCGCGAAGGCTGTGGGCCCAGCGCAGTGCGAGCGTTGTCTTGCCCACACCGGCGGTACCGGTGATCACGACAATCAACGGCCCTTCGTTGCTCACCTCGAGGGTCTTGGCCAGTTGGGCGAGCTCCGCCTGCCGGTTGACGAAACCCCGATCGAGACCCGGGAGCTGTTGCGGAATCACGCTGAACGACGACCTGCGGACATGGTGGAAGTGAACACCGCCGTGAACGTCCCGAGCCTGCACGAAGTCGCCGGCATCGCCCGAGACGTCCAGTTGGTTGTCCGCGCGATCCGGCTCCTCCGAGCGTGGCGGTTCTCCGTCGCGCATGGGCTCCACCGAAGGGCTAGGTCGTGTCTCGTGGATTTTGGTCGATGGGATTCGTGATCCAGATGTCTCCTGGCAAGGCGGCGGAAGGCCGCTCATACCGGGTTGTATTCGGGCCTTCCGACAACGCGGCCAGGGGGCAGCTGGGCGCGAATACCACGATCCAAGATCCGCGAGACATGGCCTAGGCCATGGACTCGCCTCGTGGGGCAGGCAGACTGGCGACGTGCCGGTTGAAATACGACTTCAACGGCTCTCCCTTTGCGTACAGGTTCACGATGAATGCCTGACAACGCTCGATCAGCTCCCAGGGCGATGCGCAAAGTCGTTTTGCGAGGTCAGTCGTGTTGTGAGTGATTCATCCACTTGGTCGGGTGCGTGTGGTGGCTGTCGGTCGTGAGTTCAGGTGCCACTGACTGGTTGCCACCCAGCATGGTGACGTTCAGTA
>NZ_WHTD01000196.1 GCF_009379765.1 Actinophytocola sp.
GCCGCGCTCGCCGCCGCGGGGTGCGCGCTGACCCTGGCGCGCGCCGCGCCCGCGGCGGGGTCGGCGACGGGGTCCACTGTGGACAAGTCGCGGCTCGTGCACCCCGCTGGGCTGCGGCCCGGTGCCGCGTACGGCGCGAGCGTGTGGGGCTACACGGCGTTCAACACCTACATCCCGCTCCATGTCGCCGGGCTGGGCGGGCCCGACGCGAGGACCGTGTACGTCGTGTACGGCGTGGTCCTGCTCGGCGTGCGCGTGGCGGGCCACCGGCTGATCGAGCGGCTGCCGGCACGCCGGGTCGGGGGCGTCTCGCTGGGCTGCACCGCCGCCGGGCTCCTGGTTCTGCTGTGGCCGCCGACCCTGGTCGGCGGGACGGCGTTGCTCGCCGTCGGCCAGGCCCTCGGCCTGCCGGCGTTCATCACCGCGGCGATCGACGCCGTGCCCGCCGGTCAGCGAGGTTCGGCGCTGGCGACCGTCACCGCGTTCTTCGACGTCGGCTTCCTGACCTCCGCGCTCGGCCTCGGCGCGGTCACCCAGCTGCTCGGGCTGGGCGCCGGCTTCACCGTCGCGGCAGCGGTGTCGGCCGCCGCACTGCTCGTGTTCGTCCGCACGCCGACCGTCCGCACCGACCCTTCACTGAGGAGCGACCCATGACCACGCACCTGACCTCGCCGGACATCCCGGCCGCCGACCTGGTCGCCTACGCCGACGTCGTGCTGGAGATCGGCACGCCGGTCCGCGCGGGCGACCTGGTGGTGATCAACGCCGAGATCGAGCACGCGCCGCTGGCCCGCGCACTCGCCGAGGGCGCCTACGCCCGCGGCGCCCGGTACGTGGACATCTGGTACTTCGACCCGCACGCCAAGCGATCCAGGATCCGGCACGCCGACCCCGAGACCCTGCGCGAGGTGCCGGCCTGGCTCGATCGCCGCAACGCCGACCTCGAGGCGCGGCAGGGCGTGCTGATCAACATCCGCGGGGAGGCCGAACCGGACCTGCTGTCCGATGTGGACCCCGTGCGGGCCGGGCTCGACCGCATGCCCAACCTCGCGTCGCGCTATCGCCTGCAGGCCAACGACCTGGTGTGTTGGACGATCGTCGGCTACCCCAGCCGGGCCTGGTCGCGACAGGTGTTCGGCGAGGAGGACGTGCCGCGGCTCTGGCGACACCTCAAGCACTTCCTGCGGCTGGACCAGCCCGATCCTGCGGCCGCCTGGCGAGCGCACCTGGATCGGCTCGGGGCCAGGGCGGCCCAGCTCGACGGGCTCGACCTCGACGCCGTGCACTTCGCGGGCCCCGGCACCGACCTGACCATCGGCCTCATCCCCGAGGCGAGCTGGGGCGTGGTCGGCTACCACGCGGCGGACGGCCGGTTCTACGTGCCGTGCCTGCCGTCCGAGGAGGTCTACACCGCGCCCGACCACCGCAGGGTCGAGGGCACGGTCCGCGCCACCCGGCCGCTGTCCCTCGCCGGCACCGTGATCCGGGACCTCGAGCTCACCTTCACCGGCGGCCGGGTCAGCGAGGTTCGCGCCAGCAGCGGCGCCGACGTGGTGCGCGGCCACCAGGCCACCGACCGGGGTGCGGCGCAGCTCGGCGAGGTCGCGCTGGTGGACGGCTCGTCGCCGATCGGCCGGTCGGGCGTCACGTTCATGGAGACCCTGCTGGACGAGAACGCGACCTGCCACCTCGCCTGGGGGTTCGGCATCAACCAGGCCATTCCGGGCGCGTCGGGGCTGACCCCGGAACAGCGCGACGCGAAGGGCATGAACGTCTCCGCGGTGCACACCGACTTCATGGTCGGCGGACCCGACGTCACGGTCACCGGCATCCGCCACGACGGAACCCGCGTGCCACTCCTGCGCGACGACATCTGGCAGCTGACCTGGCCGTAAGGAGGCCAGGGTCACGGGACACCGGCACGGGCCGCGCGTTCAGGGCGTCGAGACCGGGCTGGTTCCGTACACGAGCCACCCGTCCTCGTAGGTGAGGAGCAGGAGCCATCGCCCCGGACGTGGTCCGGTGAGCGTGGCGGCGACCGTGGCGAGCCCCGGCGAGGTCTCCCGGAACTCGGTGATGTCGATGCGCAGGGCCGAGCCGTTCGGCAGCAACGGCTGCGGGTCTCGCAGGTACGCGGGCCCGACGGCGTCGGACAGGACGGTGGCGACGTCGGCGGGGTCCGTGCTGGCGAGCGTCGACTCGATGACGCGGGCCTCGGCGACGGTCAGGGCGGGCGTCGAGGAAACCGGCCCTCCCGCGGTGTCCTCGCCGCCCGTGCCGAGCACCGCGAGCACGACGATCGCCGCGGTGGCGAGCACGCCTCCGAGGACCAGCACGAGCACGAGCCGCCTCCGGGTGCCTGTCGCGGCCATCGGTGATCGTCCTCCCCGGTTCGTGAACGGCGAATGGTAGCGGTCCGTGCCCGCTAAGGTCTGTCCACGTGACATCGAACGTGCGGATCCGGCGCCTCGTCGCCTCGGTGGTGGTCGTGTTCGGCGTGGTGGTGGCCGGTGCCGCGCCGGCCGGTGCCGCCGGTGCGGCCGACGGCTGCGCGGGCGACGTCGGCACCCGCACCCCGGTCCTTTTCGTGCACGGCTTCACGTCCAGCGGCGGGACCTGGGGCGAGGCGGACGATCCCGGCACGGCGATGGCCGCGTTCTGCACCACCAGCACGTACTCCGCGGCGTTCGACTACGCCGAGGCCAGCACCCGGTGGGTCACCGACGACAGGATCGGGCCCGCGCTGGCGACCCGGATCCTCGAGCTTGCCGACGAGTCCACCCGGGACGGTGGGCAGGGAAAGGTCGTCCTGGTCGGCCATTCGATGGGTGGGCTCGCGATCCGCTGCGCGGCAGCGGAGGCGTGCAACGGAGGCCGGCGGGGTGTACCGGGCGCGATCGCGACCATCGTCACCTTCGGCACCCCGCACCAGGGCACCTTCTGGAAACGCGGTCCACTCGGACCGGTCACAAAGGTCCTCGGCAAGGTGTTGTCCGAGTCGTGCACCCCGGCCGAGTCGGTACCGGTGGGCGGCCCGGTGCTGAGCCTGACCGGGCTGTGCGGCTACATCGACGCGCTGGGCGCCAGCCCCGCCGCCAACGCTTTCGAGCCGGGCTCGGACGAGCTCGACGCCTTGCCCGACCAGCCCTCCGGGATACCGGTCACCTCGGTCGCCGGCAAGATCGACGTCACGACCAACCTGTTCTTCAAGCGGATCAAGCTCGCCGACGTCGGCGACGCGGTCGTCGGGGTCAGGTCCGCCCACGCCCAGCATGCCGAGCACCTCGGCATCGGCGGGGCGCCCACTGTGGACTGCGGCACCATCGACGTGACCGTCGTGCCCATTACCGCGCACCTCAACACCTCCTGCTGGCACGGTGGTGAGACGGGCGATCCGCGCTTCCTCGCCCACGTCAAGCAGGCCGTGGACACCTGGTCCGCGCTCCCCGAGCCGACCCGGATCGTGTACACCGGTCCCGTCGACCAGACCGGACACCTGTATCCGAACCAGCACGTCACGCTCACCCCGTCGGGCGGCACGTGCGAACCCGACCCGGTCTTCGTGCCCGGCACCTACCGGTGCTCGACGACCGACTTCGGCCTGTTCTCCCCGTGCTGGGCGGGCATCGACGACACCGGCTCGGACATCGCGGTCTGCATGAGCGCGCCCTGGGTAGGCACGCTCACCACGGTGTCGTCGGTGGAGGGACTCGGCACCGCGGGCGGCACCGACTACCTCCAGACCGAGCCGTGGGGCGTCAAGATCGACAACAATAGGCTGTGCCTGCGGCAGCAGGGACCTCCCGACCGGACCGACGGCCGGCCGGTGAACTACGTGTGCGACGGGAACCAGGTGCTGCTCGGCGAGATCGACCGCAACGAGGGACGCTGGCAGGCCGACACCGCCCTGTTCACCAGCGGCGGCACCTATCTCTCCACCGGTCCGCACGGCATCACCTTCGCGTACTACGGCCAGCCCAGCCCCAGCTGACCCCGCGGGGCATGGCGCCGGACCGGTTCACGGAGTAGAAATAGCCATCCACCTCGTCCACCGCCCGATGCTCGGCCAGCCATCTGAGAGAGCGCTTCCACGCACCGCCGGAATACTTCCTTATGCCACGCCCACCTACCCGTGCAGCGCTGCCTCGCCAGCGGAGAGGACGACCCGCATGATGACCCAACGTCCGGACGGTCGGGACCCCGCACGGCGGCGCCCCGGCCGGGCGTTCGCACTCGGCCTCATGCTGACGGCGGCCGCCACGACGACCACGACGACCGCGGCGTCGGCCACCGCCGCCACCCCGCCGCGGCACGGCACCCCGAACTTCGGCGCGAACGTCACCGTCTTCGATCCCGGCATGCCGGTCGAGGAGATCCAGGCGACCCTCGACGCGACGCACGCCGCGCAGGTGGACAACGAGATGGGCACCCAGCGCTACAGCTTCCTGTTCAAGCCGGGCACGTACGGCACCGCGGCGAACCCCCTGCAGATCAAGGTCGGCTACTACACCGAGATCGCCGGCCTGGGCGCCTCCCCCACCGACGTCGTCATCAACGGCAAGGTCGAGGTCTACAACCGCTGCCTCGCCGACGAAGGCACCGGCAACTGCCTCGCCCTCGTCAACTTCTGGCGCACCCTGTCGAACCTGTCGATCAACATCGACGCAGCCGGCCAGGACGACTGCCGGGCCTCGGCGAACTTCTGGGCCGTCTCCCAGGCGGTGTCGATGCGCCGCCTCGACATCACTGGCGGCGGCCTGTCGCTGATGGACTACTGCACCGCCGGGCCGCAGTACGCCAGCGGCGGCTTCATCGCCGACTCGAGGCTGCCCGCGACCACCAACGGCTCGCAGCAGCAGTGGCTGACCCGCAACAGCGAGGTCGAGAGCTGGTCCAACGGCGTGTGGAACCAGGTGTTCGCGGGGGTCGTCGGCGCCCCGGACGACGCCGGCTTCCCGGTCCCGCCCTACACGACGCTCGACACCACCCCGGTGAGCCGCGAGAAGCCGTACCTGTTCCTCGACGCGCGGGGCCGGTACAACGTCCGCGTGCCGGCCGCGCGCACGAACACCCGGGGCGTGTCCTGGGCGGACGGCCCGACACCCGGCCGCACGGTGCCGATCGCCGACTTCTTCGTCGCGAAGCCGTCGGACTCCGTGCGCGACATCAACAAGCAGCTCGCCCGCGGCAGGCACCTGCTGCTCACCCCCGGGGTGTACGACATCGCGCGAAGCATCGAGGTCAAGCGTCCCGACACGGTGGTCCTCGGCCTCGGCCACGCCACGCTCACCGCCGCCAAGGGCTCGGTCCCGCTCGACGTCGCCGACGTCCCCGGCGTCGTCATCGCCGGGGTCACGATCGACGCGGGCCTCCAGAAATCGCCGGTCCTGCTGCGGGTGGGCACGAAGCACGGTCACGGCCACAGCTCGGCACCCAACCCGACGACACTGTCCGATGTGTACTTCCGGGTCGGTGGGCCGCACGTCGGCAAGGCCGACACCGCACTCGAGGTCAACAGCGACGACGTGCTCATCGACCACACCTGGGTGTGGCGGGCCGACCACGGCGTCGAGGGCTTCACCGACACCGAACGCTGGAACACCAACATCGGCCGCTACGGCGCCGTCATCAACGGCGACCACGTGACGGCGACCGGCCTGTTCGTCGAGCACTTCCAGCGGTACAACACCGTCTGGAACGGCGACGACGGCACCACGATCCTGTACCAGAACGAGCTGCCCTACGACCCGCCGACACAGGCCGACTGGATGAACGGCGACGTCGAGGGCTGGGCCGGCTACAAGGTCGGCGACCGGGTGCGGACCCACACCCTCTACGGCGCCGGCGTCTACGTCTTCAACCAGAACAACCCGGCGATCCACACCGAGAACGGCTTCGAGGTCCCCGAGGCCCGAGGCGTGCGGCTGCACCACATCATGACGGTCAACCTCAGCGCCGGAACGATCGACCACGTCGTCAACGGCCTGGGCGATCCGGCCGACACCACCAGGATCGGTGCGCCGGTGTACGTCGCGGACTACCCGGCACCCTGACGCGGCGGTCAGGCCGCGGCGATCACCTTGTACCAGGGTGACGCCGCCGTCAGCCGGTCGATCGTGTCCGTTCCGACGAGGGCGGCGAGCCCGTCGCGCGCCGCCACCAGCTCCGCCCGGCCCGCGCTGCCACCGAGGAGCTGCTGGATCTGCCACGGGGTGCCGACCGGCAGCGGCAGCGGCGGGCCGTAGCCGACTCGCGGTGGCTGGCGGTGCAGGATCAGCCCGGTGCCGAGGTCCCGCGCCGGGTCGAGGTCGTAGCCGTGGTCGCCGCCCGCGTAGCCGGCGAGGCCGTTCGCGAACGCGGCGAGGTTGGTGATCATGTTGGTGGAGTTGCAGATGCCGTCGTTCTCGTTGCAGACGTTGCGCACCGCGAGGTCGCCGTAGTCCTGGCCGCCGTACATCGTCACGCCGGGCAGGACGGTCGGCACGTTCGTCTCGATGCCGCCCGCGACGCCGCCGAGCCCGCCGTCGCCGAAGGGCCGGCGCGGGTTGCCGTACAGCACCCCGGCGAGCTGTCCGTGCGGGATCGCCGTGCCGCGGGACAGTGTCCGCAGCACGTCGCCCGCGACCACCGCGCCCTCGGAGTAGCCGGCCAGCACGAGCCGCGACCCCGGGCAGGCGAGGTGAAAGTCGCGCACGGCGCGCTCGAGCTTGGCGGTTCCCTCGGCGACCGAGGCGTCGAGCGCCTGCCGGTCCACGATCGGGAAGACGCCCGCGTAGTACGGGACCTGCACGATCTGCCAACCGGCCGGCGGACTCGCGTTGAACCCCGACCGGTTCCAGTTGGCGAGCGACTCACCGCTCTGGTAGCCGTCGGTCTCGAAGACGGCGGTGGCCGGGCAGGCCGCCGGGGTCACCGCGTGAGCCGACGGCACCACGGCAACTGCCGCGGCCATCGCGACCACCACCGCGGCGACCGACCTCCGGAACGAGCGCATGCCAACCTCCGTCACCGTCGTCGACACCCCTGGGCCATCGTGCAACGCGGACCGCGACCGGACCAGCTCGGCCGCTGGCTCATCTGCGCCATCACCCAGCTGCGCCACGCACCTCAGAGCCAACCCCGGTGCGCCGCCTGGACTCCCGCCTGGAACCGGGTGGTGGCGCCGAGCCGGTCGAGCAGTGCGGCGATCCGGCGCACGACCGTGCGCCGGGAGAGCCGCAGCCGGCGGGCGATGACGTCGTCGGTGACCCCGGCCGCCATCAGGCCGATGATCGCTCTGTCCTGTTCGGACAGTGCCGCGCCGGTGCCGCCCGCGGTGAGCGGGACGCCGAACGTCCACAGTGTCTCGAACACGCCGGCGAGCGCGGTCAGCAGGCCCGGCGTGCGCACGACGAGCGAGCCGGCCACGCCGGCCCGTTCGGGGTCGGGCACCAGCAGCGCCGTGTGGTCGTCGCCGATCGTGAGCTTGACCGGCAGGTCGGCGAGCACCCGGGCGTCCTCACCCAGCTCGACCATCCTGGTCATGCTGGCGAACAGCGCCGGGTCGTCGTAGACGGCCTGGTGGTACAGCGTCCGGTAACGCAGCCCGGCCGCCATCCGCCGGGACTGCAACGCCTCCTGCGCCTCGAAGTGGTGCGGGCGGCTGCGGTAGGGCGGCCGGTCCAGCCACCTGACCTGGTCGGTCGCGCGCTCCTGGAGCCGGCGGGTCAGCGCGATGAGGTCGAGCGGGTCGTCCACGGCCTGCACGCCGTGCGCGTCCCGGACGTCGTGGCGGGCCACGTGGTACAGGCGGTCCAGCTCGGCACCGGCCCGCCAGAGCCGGTCACGCCGGGACTCCTCCAGCCGCAACAGCTCGGCCATCACCAGGCCGGGCGAGCGCGCCTCCCACTCGTCGGCGGCGTCGTCCAGCCGGACCACCGCGTCGAGGCCGGCGAGCTCGGCCAGGACGCGGGTGACGACGGCGACCGGGAGGTCGGCGTGCCCGGCGAGCTGGTCCGGCCGGCACCGGCCGTGCCGGGCCAGCGCGCGATAGACCCGGCCGAGATCGGTGTCCGGGTCGAGGACGTCGAGCACGGGACCCCTTCGGCTCGGGCGACGACGTGACCGGCCGGAGCGTACGACCGGGATTCGGCCAGGTCAACGACGCGTGGCGCACCTGCGCCCTGGCTCAACTGCGCCACCGGCCACCCTGGCCAGCCCGGTCCGCGCCCTGCCACGATCGCACGGAGTGATCACTCGACTCCAGACCGCCTGTTCCGGTAGGAGGCATGATGCACGCACGCACACCCTTCGCGGCCGCGGTGCTCGCCGCCGCTCTGGTCGCCGCTCCCCTCGCCCTGGCCCCGGTGAGCACCGCCGACCCGAGACCCACCGCCGCACCGGCACAGGTGCGGCCCGCCGGCGAGCACGTCCTGCAGGTCGACTACCAGGTCCAGCAGACCGGCTACTGGTGCGGCCCGGCCGCCACCCGGATCGCCTTGTCCGCGCGCGGGGTCTACCGCAGCCAGGCAGACCTCGCCGCGGAGCTGGGCACGCACACCGGCGGCACCGACTGGATCGGGCAGGTCACCCGGGTGCTCGGCGGCTACGTCGGCTGGTACGAGACCAAGGAGATGCCGAACGACCCGCCGACGCAGGCCCAGAAGGACCTGCTGTGGCGCGACATCGTGCTGGACATCGACAACGGGTACGCGATCGTGGCCAACATCGTCGCGCCGCCGGGCAACCAGCCCCCGGGCTACCCGCCCGGCCAGACGATCTACCACTACTTCACCGTGATCGGCTACGACGACGTCAACCGCACGGTGCTCATCGCCGACCCGGCCTCCTTCAGCGGCAACCAGATCTACTGGCTGACCTTCGACCAGCTGGCGTCGCTCATCCCGCCGAAGGGCTACAGCGCCTGACCCTCAACCGATCGCGTCCGCATCCGGCCGGCCGGATGCGGACGCGAGGTCGGCCGCCGTGGTGGCGAGCCAGTCGCGCGACGCGGCTCGGTCCAGCGCCACCGCGTCGATCTCGGCCACGACACGCCGGTAGGAGTTCAGGGTGTCCGCCCGCTCGATGAAGGCCACCCACGTCAGGTCCTCCAGGTACAGCACCGGGTTGAACTCGGCGAACTCGATGATCCGGAACGGCTCGAACGGCACCGAACCCGGCGCCTCCGCGACCACGCGGACCTCGACGTGCGGCCGCACAGCCATCCGCACCAGGTGGTGCAGCTGCTCGGACATCGCCCTCCGGCCGTGGCCGGTCCTGGTCATCGCGTACTCGTGGAGGAAGAACCGGAACCGAACCGGCCGGTCCCGGTCGAAGATCTCCTGCCGCGCAAGGCCATGAGCGACCCGGGAGTCGACCTCCTCCTCCGGGATGGTCGGCAGCGCCCGCAACGACGCCCGCATGTAGCTCTCGGTCTGCAGCAGCGCCGGCACCATGCCGTAGCCGGTGTGGATCATCGCGCTGGAGGTGTCCTCGAGGAAGCTCAGGGTGTGCGACCGTTCCGGTAGGCGGCTGCCGCACTGCTGCCACCAGAGGGTCTCCCACGCGTGCTCGGCTATCTCCAGCACGGCCCCGCGCTCGTCCCCGATGATGTCGCAGACGGCGAGGAACGCGGCGATGTCGATCAGCCGCACGCCGCGTTTCCCGCTGAGCAGGCGGCTCACCCGGCTCGGGGACCAGCCGAGCTTGCGGGCGATCTCGTTCGCGCTGAAGCCCGCGGCTCGCATCGCCGTGCTCAGCCGGAGACCGAGCTCGCGCGATCGGACGGTCGGGTCGAGGTCGAATGCCATCGAGGTCACTCCGTGGTGGTCGGTACGTGGCGGGATGCGGTGTCGTCGGCCGGGCGATGCAGCTCGAACGCCGCCAGCCGAAGTGCCCGCCGGAGCTCACCGATCACGAGGAGGTCGAGGACCGCGACGCCGTCGCTCGGCACGACCAGGGCCAGCCGTCCGTCGCCCGCCGGCCGGACGATGATCGTGCCGCGGCGCCTGGCGCCGTCGCGGCAGGCGGCGGCCCAGGGGTAGGTCCGCCGGCGCCGCCACCAGGTGAGCAGGCGGCGGCCGGGCGGGTCCGCAAGTCTCGAACTGCTAGGGTTGGTACCCATCACGAACCCTCAACTCCATGCTTCGCTGCTGTTTCCGCAGACAACATAACACTAGATATCTAGTTCGGATATTCGCACGTGCGAGTGAATCTATCGCTGCTACCGTCCGTGATCAACGTTCGGCGACATTCGACGGAGGTCTGTTCGATGCCCCGTGGCCCGCTTCCACCGCTGGTCCACAAGATCAGGTGCGGCCGCACGCTGGAGGAGCTGCGCGAAGGCGTGTTCCTGTCCCAGGACGAGGTCGGCGAGCGGCTCGGCTGGTCGCAGTCCAAGGTCGCCAACCTGGAGTCGGCCACCAGCGGCGTGAAGCCGGACGACCTGGCGAAGATGCTCGACCTCTACGACGCCGACGACGCGACTCGAAAGGAGTGTCGCGAGTTGGCCGAGCTCGGCCGCAAGCAGCTACTGCGCCGCAAGGGCACGCTGCGCAGCAAGTTCGACGGCAACATGCGGCAGGTGGTCGACATGGAGGTCAGCGCAGCCTCAGTGTGGTGCCACAACAGCATGGTCATCCCCGGTCTGCTCCAGACCGAGGACTACATGCGATACCAATTTCGCGCCTACCGACCCTCACCGACTCGCGACCAGATCGCGCGGTTCACGGAGATGCGTCAAGGCCGCCAGGCGGTGCTGGACAACACCGACCAGCAGTTCTGGTTCGTCATCCACGAGGCTGCGTTGCGTTCGTTGGAGAACATCGACGGCGACAGTTCCATCCTGAGAAATCAGGCCAATCGCCTGATGGAGGCCATCGACCGGCCCAACGTCGAGCTGCAAGTCGCCCCGTTCCGGCACGGCTACTACCCCGGCCAGGAAGAGACCTACATGATCTTCCGGTTTGATACAGAACCCGCTGTACAGGTGACGTACGTTGAGAAGTACGACGGTGGCGACATCCTTCACGACGAGAAGAACCTCACCAGGTTCGGCACCTTCTGGGACCACCAGCGGGTCCACGCTCTGGGGCCGGAGCAGACCCGCCCGTTCCTGCGGGAGCTGTCGCGGCCGTAGTAACGGCATGCGGCGAAAGGAACACTCCTATGACCAGCTCCCATGGAAGCTGGGTGTGGCGGAAGTCCAGCTTCAGCCAAGGCAACGGCAACTCCGCTTGTGTCGAGATCGGGCACTGGCGGAAGTCCAGCTTCAGCGAAGGCAACGGCAACTCCGACTGCGTCGAGATCGGCTTAGCGGCGGACCGAACCGCCGTGCGCGACTCGAAGAACCCCGACGGCGGGACGCTCGTCGTCCCCGAAGCCGCATGGCACGGGCTCCGCGCGACGATCACCAGCTGAGCCTGGCGAAACCCTGAACTGTCGGTCATGCTGGATCCCATGACCGCGTGGCAGCGGGTGGTTCCCGTCCGGCCGTTCGATGTGCTTGCCGGGTGCTTTGGCGTGATCGCCGTGGCCGGGATCGTTCTCGTCCTGGTCAGCTCGCTTGGCGGAACCGGTGAGACCGAATCCGCGCTCTCGGTGGTCGTGGTGTGCGCGTTCCTGGCGTTGGTGGCGACCTTCGCGTGGCGACTCGGCCGGACCGGTGTGTACGTGAGTGACCGAGGTGTGCGTGTCCAGTACGTCGTGAGCAGCGACGTCGTCGACTGGGCGGACGTGCACCGCTTCGTGGTGCGACGTTCCCGCCCCGGCTGGATCATCACCGCTGGGAGCGAAGAGATCTGGGTGGTGCGCCGGACCGGCGACCCGATCGAGACGTCGCTCACCCACTTGACCGATCGCCCGCTGGAGGACGTCCTGCCGTGGCAGCGCTTTGCCGCCGTCACGCGCTCGAGGGACGAGGACTTCGAACAGGCCCTCAGTCGCCTTGAGGGCGCGCGGATCCGGTATACCGGGCGAGGTCCGGTCTGACGCCGTTGACGTTCTCCTCCGTGCGGCACGCCACGTCCGCCGTCGCGGTCGCGATCTCCTCCGCGGTGGGCACCCCGGTGCCGAACGTCGGGTCGTTGTTCGCCGCCATCGGATCGCGGTAGTCGAAGCCCGCGGCCGACATGCACCGGCTCCACCCGGTGAACACCGCCCGCACCCGACTGTCGGCCTCCGCCATCGCATAAGAGTCGCCAGCCAGGCCAACCACACGTTCTCCCGCTCCGGATTCCGGTTCGCGAGTGCCCGCCGCGCCTCACCGGCACAGCCGTCGACCGTCCGCTCCCCATCCCCACGCAGCACACCCCCGGCCACACCGGACAGCGGCTCCACCGCCGCGTTCACCTCGTCCACCGCGGCCACGTCCGCCGTGAACGGGCTCGTGTACCCGAACCGCGCCGCATCGTCACCCGAGACCACACCGATCGGCCGGTCGACGTCGGGCACCAACACCCGCTCCGGCACCACATACCCGATCCCGAACCTCACCAGACAGTCCCGGACAACCACGTCGTAGGCCCGGCTCAACATCAGAAACTCCTCCGGCCGAGTCCGGAACCTGTCCAACGGGAACTCCACGTCGACGTAGCCGGCGACCGCCGGGATGACGGCCAGGGTTGATGACATGACCACGTCACCGATCTGCGCGCCTCAATGGAGTCCGGCCGGAGCCACCGCGATTCGCTAGACCCATTCGGGCCTCGTTCGGCTCTCGTGCCTCAATGGAGTCCGGCCGATCAGCCGGAGTCACAAGCCCGGCGTCACACAGGTCCGGGTGGGTGCGAATGAGGCTCGGTCTCGCCGGACCCGTCGACCGCGACGCCGTCGATGCTGACTCCAGCCGCCACGGAACCCGACGCCTCGGGAACCTCGCGGATCTCGACATGCGGTGGCACAACGCGTGCTCGGCCATCTCCAGGACGGAACTGCGCTCCTCGCCGATGACGTCGCAGACGGCGAGGAACGCGGCGATGTCGATCTGCCGCACGCCGCGTTTCCTGTTGAGCAAGCCGGCTCACCCGGCTCGGGGACCAGCCGAGCAGCTCGAACGCCGCCGGCCGAAGTGCTCGCCGGAGCTCACCGATCACGAGGAGATCGAGGACCGCGACGCCTGGCACCGTCGCGACAGGTGGCGGCCCAGGGGCAGGTCCGCCGGCGCCGCCACCAGTTGAGTGGGCGGCGGCCGGGTGGCACGCACCGAAGGAACAACTCCTATGACCAGCTCCCATGGACGCTGGGTGTGGCGGAAGTCCAGCGTCAGCAACGGAAGCAACAACACTGACTGTGTCGAGATCGGCTTAGCGGCAGACCGAACCGCCGTGCGCGACTCGAAGAACCCCGACGGCGGGACGCTCGTCGTCCCCGAAGCCGCATGGCACGGGCTCCGCGCGACGATCACCAGCTGAGCCGGGGCGGAAACCCCACCCGGACTACGCGTCGAGCAGGTCGGTCGCCGCCACCAGCTGGGTCTCGATCTCGTCCCGGCGCTGGTTCAGGACATCCCGGTGCTCGGTGACGAGCCGCTCCTGGTACGCCGTGATCACCGCAACCCACACGCCATTGACGTTCTCCTCCGTGCGGCAGGCCACGTCCGCCTTCGCGGTCGCGATCTCCTCCGCCGTAGGCACCCCCGTGCCGAACGCCGGGTCGTTGTTCGCCGCCCACGGGTCCCGGTAGTCGAAGCCCGCGGCCGACATACACCGGCTCCACCCGGTGAACACCGCCCGCACCCGACTGTCGGCCTCCGCCATCGCATAGGAGTCGGCAGCCAGGCCAACCACCACGTTCTCCCGGTCCGGGTTCCGGTTCACGAGTGCCCGCCGCGCCTCACCGACACAACCGTCGACCGGCACGGTCACGCCGTCGACCGTCCGCTGCCCGTCGCCACGCAGCACACCCCTAGCCACACCGGACAGTGGCTCCACAGCGGCGTTCGCCTCGTCCACCGCGGCCACGTCCGCCGCGAACGGGCTCTCGTACCCGAACCGCGCCGCATCGTCCACCGAAACCACACCGACCGGCCGGTCGACGTCGGGCACCAACACCCGCTCCGGCACCACGTACCCGATCCCGAACCTCGCCAGACAGTCCCGGACAACCACGTCGTGAGCCCGGCTCAACATCAGAAACTCCTCCGGCCGAGTCCGGAACCTGTCCAACGGGAACTCGACGTCGGCGTAGCGGGCGACGGTCGGGATG
Organism: Actinophytocola sp.; assembly: GCF_009379765.1. Lineage (GTDB taxonomy): Bacteria > Actinomycetota > Actinomycetes > Mycobacteriales > Pseudonocardiaceae > Actinophytocola. The sequence continues at coordinate 14,182 of NZ_WHTD01000196.1, forward strand.
GCGCCAAGTTTCGGCTCGCCGGGGGCCGGCGGCGCCCCGGCGTCGACACCGCAGCCCGCCACGCCGAAACCGCCTATCAGCGCCAACCCCACCAGAACGGCTCGCTTCACGATGACCCCTCAGCAGTCCGGTCAGCCATGACGAGCCCAAAAAGAAGACCCCAGGTCGCCGACCTGGGGTGAAGCTCCTCCAGTTGGACTCGAACCAACAACCCTTCGGTTAACTGCGACCCGTCCACCGAGGTCCGCCTCAGTCCATCTACCTGCGCAGGTAGTCCATGGGAGACCACCGGGGTCCACCTCGATCCGTGGGGTTTTGTGACGGAAAAGTGCCGGCCGATCGTGTCGTCGACCTGGAGTGCGGCACGCTGTTGAGCGTCTCTCCGGTTGAGCTTGGCAAGGGTCTTGTGCGTCATTCGCGGTGAGGGCGTTGGTGGCGCGTGGGGTTGGGGTGGCTGGTCGCGTCAGGGTGAGGATGGGCTGAATAGGCTCCGGGGGTTTGAAAGCCAA
>NZ_WHTD01000078.1 GCF_009379765.1 Actinophytocola sp.
GGGAGGTCGGCATGCGTGCGCTTGCGTGTCTCGTGGACCAGTCCAGTGGCGCGGTCCCGCAACAGCTTGGTGTTCTTGCTCATCCGATCCTGCGCGTTCCGTGCGGGTCGGCGCAGCCGCGCCAGCGACTGCGCTTCGTCCGGGCTCGGCGGCCTCGGCCGCTGACAGGGTCAAGGAAGTACTCGACGACTGCGCCCGCGGCCGCAGCTGCCTGGCGTTCATCGGGAATCTGCGGTTGCTGATCACGGGTTCCACCCCCTCGGTTGCTCGCGGTGGACGTCATGGATTCGGCCTTCCCCACCCCACCGAGGAAACCTTCGGGAGGTTCGTCGCGGTCAGGCGCCGTACACCGTCTTGCCGGCCTGCTATGGCGGTCGTACAACGGCCCTCACGAAACTCCTGAGACGAGGGAATCTGCATGTCTGCAGAACGTGGAGTCCGGATCGCTGTGACCGGCGGCGCGGTGCACGGCGACCTCGTCGTGCCGGACGGCGCGTCCGGCATCGTCCTCTTCGCTCACGGCAGCGGCAGCGGCCGCCATAGCCCCCGCAACGGTATGGTCGCGGCCAGCCTCAACCAGCGGCGCTTCGCCACGCTCCTGATGGACCTGCTGACCGCGGACGGCACGGTCCGCACGCTCACCCCGGACGGGCCCGAGGCGGACCTGTTCTGGGCGACGACCGGCGGCATGGGGCTCACCGGGATCGTGCTGCGCGCGACGTTGCACCTCAATCACGTGGAGACCGCGTACTTCCTCGTCGACACCGACCAGGTCGGCGACCTCGACGAGCTGATGGCCAGGCAGACCGCGGACGACGAGTCCTATGTGGAGTCAGTGTCCTGGTTCGACGCGGTGACCACCGGCCGCCACCTCGGCCGCGGCCTCCTCACCCGGGCCAACCACGCCACGATCGGCGACCTGCCGAAGAAACTGCGCAAGCAACCGCTCAAGTTCGACGCCCCGCAGCTGCTCACGGTGCCGGACGTCTTCCCGCCCGGCATGCTCAACCGCTTCACCGGCAAGATCTTCAGCGAGCTCTGGTACCGCAAGTCGCCGACCCGGCACGGCGTGGTGCAGAACATCACCCAGTTCCTGCACCCGCTGGACATGTTCGGCGAGTGGAACCGCGGCTACGGCCCGCACGGCTTCCTGCAGTACCAGTTCGTCGTGCCGTTCGGCGCCGAGCACGTCATCCACCGGACCGTCGAGCTGATGACCGAGGCGGGCCACGTGTCCGCGCTCAACGTGCTCAAGCGGTTCGGCGACGGCAACCCCGCGCCGCTCTCGTTCCCCATGCCTGGCTGGACGCTCTGCGTGGACCTGCCGGTCCGCAAGGGACTGCACGAGCTGTGCGAGGAGCTCGACGAGCTGGTCCTCGACGCGGGCGGCCGGCACTACCTCGCCAAGGAGTCGCGTGCCACGCCCGAGGTCATCGCGCGCGGCTACCCGCGCCTCGACGAGTGGCGCAAGGTCCGCGCCGCCGTCGACCCCCACAGTGTTTTCGCATCGGACATGTCGAGAAGGTTGTTCCTATGATTGACGCGGTCGGAAATCCCCAGTCGCTGCTGCTGCTCGGCGGTACATCGGAGATCGGCCTCGCCATCGCCGAGGCCTACGCGCGCCGCCGGCCGCTGCGAGTCGTGCTCGCCGCCCGCCCCTCCCCCCGCCTCGACGCCGCAGTCGAGGGGCTGCGCGCCGCCGGCGCCACGGTGTCCACAGTGGAGTTCGACGCGCTCGACACCGCGGGCCACCCGGCCGTGCTGGACAAGGCGTTCGCCGACGGCGACATCGACGTCACGGTGGTCGCGTTCGGGCTGCTGGGTGACGCGGAGCAGGCGTGGCAGGACCATGCACGAGCGGTCGAGCTCGCGCAGGTGAACTACACCGCGCCGGTGTCGGTGGGGGTCGCGCTGGCCGAGCGGCTGCGCCGGCAGGGCCACGGCCGGATCGTCGCGCTGTCCTCGGTGGCCGGCGAGCGGGTGCGCAGGGCCAACTTCGTCTACGGCTCGACCAAGGCCGGCATGGACGGCTTCTACCTGGGCCTCGGCGAGGCGATGCGCGGCGAGGGCATCTCGGTCACCGTCGTGCGGCCGGGCTTCGTGCACACGAAGATGACCGAGGGCATGAAGCCCGCGCCCCTGTCGGCCAAGCCGGAAGAGGTCGCCGCGGTGATCGTCGACGCCGTGGCGAAACGCAAGGACCTGGTGTGGGCGCCGGCGCCGCTGCGGGTGCTGATGTCGGTGCTCCGGCACATCCCGCGGGCGATCTTCCGACGCCTGCCGATCTGACCCCAAAACAGGCTCAAGCCCGAACCACGGGCAGTTCGAGGAGGTACCGGTGGCGGTCACCCCGGAGGAGTGGCTGGCGAGCTTCAACGCCAAGATCGACGACATCAAGGCGAAGACCGCCGAGTTCCAGGAGAACCTCGAGGCGTCGGGGGTCACCGAGACCTCCCCCGACGGCTCGGTCAGCGTCTCGGTCGCACCCAACGGATCGTTGACCGACCTGCGCATCGAGGAGTCCGCCTGGCGCGGCTCCGGCGGCGAGCTCGCCGGCAAGATCATGCAGCTCGCGCGCAAGGCCCAGCGGTCCGCCGCGGTCAACGTCGCCGAGGCGTTCGCCCCGCTCGGGGTCGACTCCGAGGCCATGCACATGGTCACCGGCTACATCCCGGAGCCGGAGGCAGCGGACGCCGAGGAGGAGACCGACTACGCCTTCAACGAGGAGCCGGAGGCCGCGGAGCAGCCCCCGCCGCGCCCGGCGACGGACTGGTCGCGAACGGAGCCGCCGCGGATCGAGCCGCCGCGGATGGAACCGCCACCGCGGCCGGCCCGTCCGCCTCGGAGGAAAGATCACGCCGAGGACGACGACTTCGGCGACGAGCAGATCTTCGGCCGCGACGACCGGTAGCGCACGAGCCGCCCGCTGGGGGGCTCGTGCCGTAGGAGGTAGCAGGCGTGACTACGGCGACATCCGGAGCGGGGATCGTCGACAGCTATGCGGGACTCGTCGACTCGATCACCAGCGACTCCGCGTCCGAGGGTGAGAAGGTCGTCGACGTCGCGCTGAGCGCGACCGGCGTGGTGATCGACACGATCGGCGCCGCCATCGACCCCTTCGGCGCGATCGTCAGCGCGGGCGTCGGCTGGCTGCTCGAGCACGTGTCGTTCCTTCGCGAGCCGCTGGACGCGCTGCTCGGCAACCCCGACGAGATCAACGCCAACGTCGACGCGCTGAAGTCGGCGGCCGCCGAGATGCGCACGATCGCCGAGGAGCACCGCCAGGACCTCGGCACGATCGCCGAGTGGACCGGTGAGGCGGCCGATGCCTACCACGGCAGCCTCACCCAGCTCGCCGAGGAGCTCGACTCGATGGGAATGACCCTCGACGGCACCGCGGCCGTCGTCGGCATCTCCGGCATGCTGGTCACGACGCTGCGCGGCATCGTTTTCGACATCATCGCCTCGCTGATCACCGAGCTGATCCGGTACGCGCTGATCGCGGCGGCCTCCGCGGCGGTCACCTTCGGCGGCTCGATCGCGGCGTTCTGCGGCGTCGCCGGCGCCCGCGCGGTGGCCACCGCCACCAGGATCAGCGGCAAGATCACCAAACTGCTGAGCGGCCTGGGCCGCCAGGCCGGCCGCCTCGGCGACCTGGCCCGCGCGATGCAGAACCTGGCCGACGGCCTCGACCGCTTCTCCACCGCCGGTGACCTGGCGTTCAGCGCCTACCAAGCGGCCAAGCCCTACGACACCCCGCCCGCTCAGGCATGACGGCCCGACCGGTCGACCAGGAGGTGTCATGACCCCGCGACGCAGGCATTCGAGCAGCGGCTCGTCCCACCACGGCGGCGACCCCGACCCCGACGCCGGCTCGCGCCACGGCTCGAACGGCGGCTCCGGCCCGGCCCGGTCCCCGGGCAGCGGCGACCCCGACGCGGGAGCCCGGAGCCCGGCGGGCGGCGGCCCCGGCGTCGAGATCAGCCCGGACAGCCTCGACGGCATGGCGGGGCGCCTCGGCAACACCGGCGGCCGGGTCGACGCGGTGGGCAGCACCCTCGACGGCGTCGACGTGGGACCGCAGAGCATGGGCCTCGTCGGCTCCGGGTTCACCGGTGCCGCGCAGAGCCACGTGCAAACCGCGCGCCAGCACGTCACCAAGACCCGGCAGGCCGTCCAGCAGGCGCAGGACGGCACCAGCGCCACGGCGCGGACCTACCGCGACACGGACACGAACAACGCCGAGAGCCTCGGCGACATCGACACCGACGGGAACACCCCGACGCCGCGGGGTGGCGAGTCGACCACGCCGAGCAGCGCCACCGACACCGGCGGGGGCGGCTCGTCGACCCCGCCACCCGCGCGCGGCGGCAACGACGGCCCGCCCCCGTCCGGCGGCGACGGCGGGAGCGGTGGCGGGGGCGGCGAGCCACCGGGGCCGGCCCGTTCCCCGGACGGCAGCGACGGCGGCTGGCGGGGCGACAACGGCCTGCAGCTCACCCCGGCCCAGAACGCCGCGGCGGACGACTTCCTGCGCCGGGCGCAGCAGGCGGAGCCGCGGATCACGAGCTCGATGCAGGACATCACGAGCAACGTGCCGGGCAGCCACATGGTCGGCCTCGACTACCGGTTGAAGACCGAGGACTCGTTCAAGCGCAAGCTCGCGACCGCGATCCGGGAGAACCCGGACCTGTCGATCTCCGAGCACCTCGCGGACATGAAGGACTCGGTCCGCTACACCATGCAGGTCGACCAGGACTACAGCGGCGGCGTGCAGCACGCGGTCGACACCCTGGTGGACCAGGGCTACGAGCCGGTGAAGTTCAAGAACTTCTGGGGCGGTGAGGGCTACCAGGGCATCAACAGCATGTGGCGCGACCCGCAGACCGGGCAGGTGTTCGAGGTGCAGTTCCACACCCAGGACAGCTTCGACGCCAAGATGACCACGCACGAGCTCTACGAGGAGGCACGGCTGCCCGACACCTCCCCGGCGGACCGGGACCGGCTGAACAGGCAGCAGGACGAGACGTTCAACAACGTGCCGAGACCTCCGGGCGCGGAGAACATCTCACCGAACAACCGAGGGCCGCGACGTGACTGACACACCGGTGACCTACTACGCGCTGCTGGCCGGCGGCCGCACCCCCGACAACCCGTCGGGCATGGTGCGGCGCACGCACACCACCCCGCCCACCGACGAGGTGTTCACCCGCGACCTGACCTGGCAGCCCACCGAGTACCTGGCGCGCTACCGGCTCGGCCACACCGACACCGACCACGTCGAGGTCGGCGAGCAGGAGGCGACCGCGATCCTCGACCGGTGGCGCGCCAAGTGGCCGATGCAGGACGCGCTCGACCCCGAGTGGCGGGACCGCTGACATCGCCGTCCATGGTGCGGGTCGAGGAAGGCGAGCTCGACTGGGACGACGACAACCTGCCGTCCAACTGTGGTGAGCCGTTCACCGGTGAGTGCGTCGAGACGACCGCCGACGGCCGCCTCCTGTCTCTGTCGACCTACGTCGACGGCGTCTGTCGGCACGGGCGACTTTCCTTACGTGCCCGGGCTGTTCGCGTTCCGTGAGAGCGCGGGGTCGAGGTGTACGAGCAGCGGATGGCGAAGCCGGCCGAGGGGCCGGTTTTCATGCACGCGCTGCTGCAACCGTTCCGGATGTCCTACTACCACCTCGAGGACGAGAGCGACCAGGACTGATCAGAGGAACGCGGACAGGGCGACACAGGCCACCCAGGACACGCCCAGGACCTGCAGGACCCGGTCGCGGAAGGCGATGTCCTCGGGCTCGCCCGCGTTGCCGCCGTCGACGTCGACCGCGTAGCGCAGGACGGCCACCACGAACGGGACGATCGAGATGACCGCCCACACCGAGTTGGTGCCGGTGCGCAGGCGGATCTCGAACGCCCACAACGCGTAGGCCATGATCATGATGGCGGCCGAGGTGGCCCACACGAAGCGCAGGTAGCTCGCCGAGTACTTGGACAGCGACGCGCGGATCTGCGCGCCGGTCCGCTCGTAGAGCACGATCTCCGCGAACCGCTTGCCGGCCACCATGAACAGCGACCCGAACGCCGTGACCAGCAGGAACCACTGGGACAGCGGCAGCCCCGCCGCCGCGCCACCGGCGATCGCGCGGAGCAGGAAGCCCGACGCCACGATGCACAGGTCGATCACCGGCTGGTGCTTGAGGCCCAGGCAGTACCCGAGCTGCAGGGCGGCGTAGACGCCGATGACCACGAGCAGCCGCCACGACGACACCAGCGACACCGCGAACGACGCCAGGAACAGTGCGGCCGAGATCGCGTAGGCCGCCCGGACCGGCACCACACCGGCCGCGATCGGCCGGTTGCGCTTGGTGGGGTGGGCCCGGTCGGCCTCGACGTCGATGGCGTCGTTGATCAGGTAGACGGCGGACGCGCCCAGGCAGAACGCCGCGAACGCGATGCCCGCGTCGACGACGACGTCCGTCCGGAACACCGGGTCGGCCGCGTACGCCGCGAACGGCGCCGCCAGCACCAGGACGTTCTTGACCCACTGCCGCGGGCGGGCCGTGCGGATGACACCCGCGACGACACCGGTCCGCGGGCGACCGGTGTCGCCTGTCGCGTCCACCGCGGCCTCCCCCGGGGCGCCCTCCGCCGTGCTGCTCACCGCGCTCGGCTCCGGCGTGACCGGTTGCGCAGGCCGCGCCGGACCAGCCCGCCGATGGCGGCACCGAGCGCCGAGCCCGCGATGACGTCGCTCGGGTAGTGCACGCCCAAGACCAGGCGCGACACCAGCATCGGCGGCACGAGCGCCGGCACCAGGTTGCGGCCGGTGAGCCCGGAGTAGATCACCGCGGCGGCCGTGGTCGAGGTCGCGTGCGAGGACGGGAAGGACAGCGAGCTGGGTGTCCCGACCAGTACCTCGACCGACTCGTCGATCGGCCGCTGCCGGCGCACGACCCGCTTGACCGCGATCGACGCGGCGTGCGCGGCGACCACCCCGGCGGCCCCGGTGAGCCAGTCGCGCCGGCGCCCGCGGTCGACCGCCGCGCCGACGAGCCCGAGGGCGAACCAGCCCGCGGAGTGCTCACCGAACAGCGACAGCCCCCGGGCCGCCCGCACGACCGGCTTCCTGCCGATCGTGCGCTGCACCCTCGCGAGGGCCGCGACCTCTACCGAGCGCTCCGGCTCGGGCGGCGGTGTGCCGCGCTCGACCACCCGCGGGCGCGCCGGCGACTCGGTGGCCGGTGACTCGGTGGCCGTCATCAGGCGTCCAGCGAGCCGTCGAGGGGCGCACCGTCGGTCAGGTGCGGGGCGACCTTGTTGTCGAACACCGACAGCGCGGAGCCGATCGCCATGTGCATGTCGAGGTACTTGTACGTGCCCAGCCGGCCGCCGAAGATCAGGTTGCACTCCGTGGCCTCGGCCTTGGCGAGCTCGCGGTAGCGCTCCAGCTTGACCCGGTCCTCCGGCGTGTTGATCGGGTAGTACGGCTCGTCGTCGTCTTTGGCGAAGCGGGAGAACTCGCGGAAGATGACCGTCTTGTCGGTCGGGTAGTGCTTGCGCTCCGGGTGGAAGTGCCGGAACTCGTGGATCCGGGTGAAGGGCACTTCCTCGTCGTTGTAGTTGACGACCGAGGTGCCCTGGAAGTCGCCGGTCGGCAGCACTTCCTGCTCGAAGTCGACGGTCCGCCAGGACAACCGGCCCTCGGAGTAGTCGAAGTAGCGGTCGAGCGGTCCGGTGTAGACGGTGGGCGTGCCGGCCGGGATCCGGTCCCGCACGTCGAAATAGTCGACACCCAGGCGGACCTCGATGTTCTCGTGCGCGGCCATCTTCTCCAGCCACGCGGTGTAGCCGTCGACGGGTAGGCCCTCATAGGTGTCGTTGAACCACTTGTTGGTGAAGTCGTAGCGGACCGGGAGCCGGGTGATGATGTCGGCGCCGAGCTCCTTCGGGTCGGTCTGCCACTGCTTGGCGGTGTACCCGCGGATGAACGCCTCGTAGAGCGGGCGGCCGATCAGCGAGATCGCCTTCTCCTCGAGGTTCTGCGCGTCCTTGGTGTCGATCTCGGCGGACTGGTCGGCGATCAGCGCGCGGGCCTCGTCCGGCGTGTGCGACCTGCCGAAGAACTGGTTGATCAGCGCCAGGTTCATCGGCAACGGGTAGACCTGGCCCTGGTACTTGCCGAACACCCGGTGCTGGTAGCCGGTGAACGCGGTGAACTGGTTGACGTAGTCCCAGACCCGCTTGTTCGACGTGTGGAACAGGTGCGCGCCGTAGCGGTGCACCTCGATGCCGGTCTCCGGCTCGGGCTCGGAGTAGGCGTTGCCGCCGATGTGCGGGCGGCGATCCAGCACCAACACCCGCTTGTCCAGCTGGGTGGCGATCCGCTCGGCGATGGTCAGCCCGAAGAACCCGGAGCCGACGATCACGAGGTCGTAGCCGGAGAAATTGCCTGGTTCATTTGCGGCAGCGCTCACGGGCGTCGAGGTTACCTGCGCCTCACCGGCGGTCGGTTACCCGGCCCGGACACGCTAGAACCCCCGCGCTGTACCCAGCACGGGGGTTCCGGCTCCCCTATACCCTTGATCCCTCCGGCTTGACGCCTCGCAAGAAGAGACGCCCACGCCCCCGGGCCGGTTCCGTGCCGTAGGTCACGTCCGCAGCCGGAACACCTCGAGCAGCGGCGCCTGGGACGTGCTGGTGAGGAGGTACTCGCCGGTGATCGCGACCGGCCGGTACGGCAGGTTCCTGGCGATGAGCCGCCCGCCGCGGTCGATGGCGACGTAGTGCTTGCTGTCGCCGGCGACGATGAGGCTGGGTCCGACCAGGTAGACGGCGTGCGAGGTGAAGTCGCCGTTCAGCGTCTCCACCTCGCGGTCCTCGACCCAGAACGCGTCGATGTCGAGGGAGCCCGAGCTCTCCAGCACCGAGCAGGCGATCAGCGTCCGGCCGTCCGTCGCGCAGTTGTCCTCGAGCGGCGCGGTGCCGAGCGCGGTCAGCCGCCGGCCCGTGCCCGCGTCCACCACCCACGTCGTGGGGATCTTCGGGCCGGCCGCGGGGAACCCCTCGACGAGCACCACGTCACCCGCGGTCAGCGTGACGCGGGCCGGGTCGAGGTCGGCCAGGGTCCACCTCGGCTCGCCGGTGGCCAGGTCCCAGGCGGCCACCGTGCCCTCGGTCGGCCTCCCGGTCCGCTGCTCGTTCCGGACGGTCTCGCCGACCACGACGTCGCCGGCGACCGCGTGCGGCCACAGCCCGGTCCGCGCCCAGTACGGCCGCCCGGCGGTGACGTCGAGGGCGACCACGCGCGCGGCGTCGACCACGACCAGCACGACCCGGTCGTCGGCGGTCTCCAGCTCGACCCGCGCACCGAGCTCCCGCCGCCACTGGACCGCGCCGTCGGCCGTGGACAGCCGCGCGACTCCCGCCCGCCCACCGGTCCGGTATGTGACGAGGACGCCGTCGCCGATGAGCAGGCCGGCGCCGTCGTAGGTCTCCGTGGCGCCGCGCAGCGCGGCTCCGGTCCGCACGGTCCAGCGCGGGTCGCCGGACTCGATGTCGACGAGCGTCAGCTCGCCGTTCAGGACCATCAGCACCGCGCCGTCCCGTACCGCGAGCCGCTCGGGGGCCGCCAGTGCGCCCAACCGGCTCCAGTCGGAGCTGTCCCCCAGCAGTGGCGCGGGCGCGGCCATCGCGGTAGGTGGGACGGTCGGTGGTGGCTCGGGCTTGTCCTCGGGCGGGTCGCCGGTGGCGACCACGACCACGGCCGCCGCGGCGACCAACACGAGCGCGCCGACCGCACGGACCATGGTGCTGTTCATCCCGCCCCCAGGCGATCAGCGATGCGGGAGGACCTCGGCGGCGACCTTCTCCAGGACGTTGAGCCGGCCGGCGTAGACGCCGTCGGGCCGCGGCCAGTGGCAGACCAGGTCGGTGAAGCCGAGCTCCTGCGCGCGGCCGAGCGCCTCGCGGAAGTACGCCACGCTGGACAGCGAGAACGTCGGGCCGGAGTCGACGGACAGGTAGCGGCGCACCTCGGCACGGTCGCGGCCGGCGGCGGCGAGCTTGTCGTCGAACGTCTTCGCGAGCTCACCGACACCGTGCCACCAGGCGTCGCCGGTGCCGTCGGGGGAGTCCTGGCGCCGGCCGGTGGTGACCCAGCCCTGGCCGAACCGGACGGCGAGGGCCATCGAGCGCGGGCCGTTGGCGGCGATCACGAACGGCAGCCGCGGGTGCTGGCGGCAACCGGGTGCGGAGCGGGCGTCGACCGAGGAGTAGTACTCGCCGCTGATCGTGGTGCGCTCGTTGGTGAGCAGCGAGTCGAGCTGCTCGACGAACTCGGCGAACCGGTCCACCCGCGGCTTCGGCTCGAGCGCCTCGCCGCCGAGCACCACATTGTCGTAGCCGGCGATGCCACCGGAGCCGACGCCGAGGATCACCCGGCCGCTGGACACGTCGTCGAGCGTGAGCAGGCTGCGGGCGAACGGGACCGGGTGCCGGAAGTTCGGCGAGGCGACCAGGGTGCCGAGCCCGATCCGGCGGGTGACCATGGCCGCCGCGGTCAGCGTGGGCACCGCGTCGAACCACGGGCCGTCGACGAGCGACCGCCAGCCGATGTGGTCGTAGGTCCAGGCGTGGTCGAAGCCGTAGGTCTCCGCCGCCCGCCACTTGGGCTCGGCCAGCAGCCAGCGGTACTCGGGAAGGATCACGATGCCGACGCGCACATTGTCCAACGCTAGCCGATCAGTGCGGCTGGTAGCCCTGTGGCGGCTGCTGCCCCGGGTACTGCTGCGGTGGGTACTGCTGCGGTGGGTACTGCTGCGGTGGGTACTGCTGCGGTGGGTACTGGCCCGGGTACTGCTGTGGGTACTGCTGCGGGTAACCGCCCTGGGCGAGCTTGCGCTGGTAGCCACGCATCGCGCGGCCCGTGTGCGGCAGCAGCACGAGCACGGTCGCCGCGGCCCACAGCAGGAAGGACACCAGGACCATCGCGATGAGCTCACCGCCGCCGTCGGCCAGCAGCTTGATGATCGCGTAGAGGTAGTAGACGGTGACCAGGCCGCCGACGAAGCCGAGGATCCAGCGCACGAAGTCGAGCCGGCTGAACAGGACCAGCGCGAAGACGAGCGTCGTGCAGGCCACCGACATGGTGACCGAGATGGCGAAGTCGAGGTTGCCCGTGACGTCCTCGGAGAACGCCGCGCCGACCAGCGCGACCAGCATGTCGACGTTGTCCGCGGAGCCGTCCCAGCCGATGATCGCGGTGATCAGGGCGAGCACGCCGCAGACCAGGAACAGGCCCGCGCAGACGTAGGCCAGCGCGTTGTTCGGTGGCCCGTAGCGCTGTGGCCCGTATCCGTAACCGCCCGGCTGCGGTCCGTACGGCTTGGGGTAGCCCGGTTGTGGTCCGTAACTCACGAACTGAACCGTAGTCGAAGTGCGCGATCGTCAGCAGGGAAGATGGGGCCGTGGACAGACCGAAGCTGGTTGCCTCAGACGTGGACGGGACGCTGCTGGACCCGCTGGAGCGGGTGACGTCGCGGACCGCGGGGGTGATCAGCCGGGTGGTCGCGGCGGGCGTGCCGTTCGTGCTCGTGAGCGGGCGGCCGCCGCGGTGGATCCCGCCGGTCGCGCGGGCGGCCGGGCTCACCGGCTACGCGGTGTGCTCCAACGGAGCCACCGTCTACGACATCGCGTCGGGCGAGGTCCTCTCGGTGCACGGGCTGGCGCCGGTGGTCCTCAACGACGTGGCGCGTGCCGTGCGCGGGGTGCTGCCGGACATCCGGGTGGCGACGGAGCGGACCTCGGTGGGGCCGTCCGAGCTGGCGCCGTTCGCCACCGAGCCGGGCTTCCGCAACCCGTGGGGCAACCCGAACGGGATGGACGGCGAGAACCCCGAGGTGCCGACCGCGGAGGTGCTCGGCCACACCGCGACGAAGCTGCTGATCAGGCATTCCGCGCTCACGAGCCGGGACCTGGCCGAGGCGGCGGCCTCGGTGCTCGACGGCGCGGGGCTCGAGATCACGTTCTCGACCAACCGCGGTCTGATCGAGATCTCCGCGGCCGGGGTCACGAAGGCGACCGGGCTCTCCGAGGTGTGCGACCGGCTCGACGTGCCGTCGTCGCGGGTGGTGGCGTTCGGGGACATGCCCAACGACGTGCACATGCTGCGCTGGGCCGGCCACGGGGTCGCGATGGCCAACGCGCACGACGAGGTCCTGGCGGCGGCCGACGAGGTCACCGCACCCAACTCCGAGGACGGCGTGGCGCAGGTCCTCGAGCGCTGGTTCTGAGCACGGGTTCTGCGCGCGTGCGTGCCATGCTGGGGCATGGCTGACCAGCGGACCCTCGTCGTCATTCGGCATGCCAAGTCGGACTGGGGCCAGGGCCTGCCCGACGACGAGCGGCCGCTCAACCCGCGGGGCCGCCGGGACGCGCCGGCCATCGGGAAGTGGCTCGTGGACAACACTGCCGGGATCGATCTCGTCCTGTGCTCCACCGCCGCTCGGGCGAGGCAGACCTGGCGGCTGGCTGAGGCGGCGCTCGAGCCGGCGCCCGCGGTGCGGCACGACGAGCGGGTCTACGCCGCCGGTCCGCAGGACCTCATGTCCGTACTGGACGAGCTGGCGGACGACATCGCCGCCGCGGCGCTCGTCGGTCACAACCCCGGCCTGTCGGAGCTCGTGGACGTGCTCACTGGTCGGGCGGTGGAGCTGAAGACATCGGCGATCGCGGTGGTGCGGTGGGATGGGACCTGGGCGGACGTGTGGGCCCGGCGTGCCGTGCTGATCACACACGCCACGCCCAGGGGGTAAGAACCCGGACTACTCGGGTTCCTTGACCGAACGCAGCGCGATGGGCGCTCCGGCCAGGTCCTCCTCGTTGCAGAGCAGCTTCACGTCGTAGTACGGGGAGCCCTCACTGTCGTCGTAGTCGAGGTGGATGGCGATCACATCGACGGGCTCACCCAGCCATTCCTGGGTCCTGCGCAGCCACGCTGCCGAGCGTTCCAGGGCGGTGGGGAGGTCGTCGTCGCGGAACTCGACCGGGCGGTAAGGGACGCCGTAGACCTGGTCCTCCTGGTGGGGGGGCTTGGGCAGGTCGACTGATACACCGGCGTCGTCGAGGTCGAGTGCGATGGATCGGGGCTGTTCACTAGCGAGCTCGCTCACCTTACGAGCGTCTCCCAGCACGTGACCGGCCGCAACCCTTCTAGTGCGCCGAGTGTGCTCCATGTGGTTGACTGTGCCCTGGTCGTGATTTCTTGAGTTCGTGTTACACACGCTCGCAAGACACGTTGCGGGCGCGCGGGTTAGCTCCAGGTTGAGTCGCCGTCTGGAACCGACCAGGGTTGTCGCAACCGCGGCGGCTTGTGATTAGTTGTTTTGGAGAACGTAGTGGCACAGGGAACTGTGAAGTGGTTCAACTCCGAGAAGGGCTTCGGCTTCATCGCGCCGGACGACGGCAGCGCCGATGTCTTCGTCCACTACTCGGAGATTCAGGGCAACGGCTTCCGTAGCCTGGACGAGAACCAGCGGGTGGAGTTCGAAATCGGTCAGGGCCAGAAGGGCCCGCAGGCCACGGGCGTCCGCGCGGTCTGATCTTCCCAGCGCAACACTGAGGGCCACCCGGGTCGCCGACCCTGGTGGCCCTCGGCGCTTGTAAGGGGATCAGCTCTCGAAGTACTTACGCCAGGCCTCGACCGACGTGAGCTCGGGCAGCGCGGCCTTGTACTGCTCGACGAGCTTGGGCCACTCCGCGGAGAGCCGCTTGTAGTTCTGCGCGGACCGCACGGCGAGCTCGCGGAACAGCTTGGGGTCCCGCCTGCGGAACGCCACCCCGCTGCCGTCCGCGTTGGACACGGTCGCGCTGTCGAGGTTGCCGAGCAGGAACCAGCGTGCGCCGTGCGCCGGAACGTTCACCTGGGGCCGCTCGCCGGCCGACTGCTCCGGCGCGCGCAGGTTGTGCATCACGGCCTTGCCCGCCCGCAGCGCGATCTTGGCCGTGCTCTCCGGCGGACGCAGCATCTGCTCGGCCTTGGCCATGTCGAACGTGGGCGGCGGGTAGTCCCCGGCCGAGGGCTCGAACTGCGCGTCGGTGTACTGCCTGCGGATCCGCTGAACCTCCGGCAGGCCGGTGGCCAGCATGTCGAACAGCGGTCCGGGCCGGCCATGAAGTCCTCGAGCGCCTTCATCTCCAGCGCGACCGTCGAGTACTCCATCGACAGCAGCCGCCGCGCGGTCGTCCGCGCGCCCTGCATGAGCAGCATCTTCCGCATGTCGTGCGGGCTGTGCAGCGCGGCCATGATCAGCCGGTTGCGCAGGTGGAAGTAGACGGTCCAGTCCTTCGTGTCGCTCTTGTCCGTCCACGGCTCGTGCCAGACCGCCGAACCTGGCAGCGTCACGGTCGGGACGCCCTTGGCGAGGGCGCGCAGCGAGTACTCCGCGTCGTCGCACTTGATGAACAGCGGCAACGGCAGGCCGTTGCGCTCCACCACCTCGCGCGGGAACAGGCACATCCACCAGCCGTTGTAGGTGGAGTCGATGCGCCGGTGCAGCGCGCGGGTCTCGCGCAGCGAATGCTGGCCGAAGTCGTGGTCGGTGACCGCGCCCGGCGCCCGCGTCCACACGAACGAGGCCATGTCGACGATCTCGCCCATCGTGTGCAGCCGGGACCTGGCCTGCAGGTTCAGCATCTGGCTGCCCACGATGACGGGCTTCTTCGCGGCCCTGGCGAACGCGTTGGACCGCAGGATCGAGTCCGGCTCCAGCGCGATGTCGTCGTCGAGCAGCAGGATCTGGTCGACGAAACCGGGCTTGGTGTGGTCGACCGACTCGTACAGCGCGCGGGTGAAGCCACCGGAACCGCCGAGGTTGCCCTGCTCGATGACCTCGAGGCGCTCGCCGAGCACCTCGCGCGCCTCGGCGAACCGCTCGTGCTCACGGATCTTGCGGGTGCCCTGGTCGGCGACGAACACCTTGCTGATGACGTCGAGGACCGCGGGGTCCGCACCGAGCGCGAGGAGGGACGTCACGCAGTCGTCGAGCCGGTTGAACGTGGTGATGCCGACCGCGACCTTCTGCACCGGCAGCGGCTCGTCGGCGAGCCACGCCGCCTCCTTGACCTCCAGCGTGTGGTTCTCGGTGAACACGTCGAACCACAGCCAGCCGCCGTCCTCGAACGGGGCCAGGGCCAGCCGGAACTCCAGTGTCCGCCAGTCCTCCTCGGCGTGCACGAGCTCGCCGGTGTGGTGCGCGATGTCGCCGTTGGGCTTGGACCGGTACACCTCGACCCGGCCGGCGCCGCGGACGTTCAGCCGCAGGGTGACGTGCTGGATGCGGGTCCAGCGCTTCCAGTAGCTCGCCGGGAACGCGTTGAAGTACGACGCGAACGACACCCGTGCGGACGCCGGCACCACCACGTCACGCCGCGAGGCGACCTGGCTGTGCGCGCCGTCCGGCTCGTCCAGGTAGAGCGGGCGGACGTCCAGCGGGTCGGTGTCCCTGGGCAGGATGACCCGCTGCAGCACGCGGTTCGCATCTGGCTCGGACACTTCAGCTCCTCTGGGATGGGCCTACGGCTGCCGGTCTGCGACCAGCACGAACTCGTTGTACTTGAAGAACTTGCCGGCGAACCGCGGGAAGGGGAACGACAGCGGCTCGATCTTCGTGAAGCCGAGCCGGCGGGCCACGTCGGTGAGCGCGTCGAAGTCGGTGAACTCGACGTGCGTGCTGTCGCTGCGGTAGCCGAGCTCCTGCGGGCAGATCAGCACGAGACGCGCGTCGGGCGCGAGGTGGTCCAGGTAGCCGGAGAGGATCTCGACCGCCTCGGCCCGCGGCATGTGCTCCACGAGGTGCGCGGCCAGCATGCCGGTGAACCGGCCGGGCTCGGCGTACCCGCTCTCGGCGAACTCGTCCACGGTGAACGCGGTGAGCCCGCGCCGGCGGCATTCCGCGATGGAGTGCTCGTTGTGGTCGACCCCGACCCCGTGCGGCGCGAGGTGCGCCAGGCAGCGGCCGATGCCGCAGCCGACCTCCAGCACCTCGCGGTCGCCGAAGAGGCGGCGCAGGTTCCACCGGTACGGCGCTTGCACGTCGAGGACCCGCTTCCACAGCGGCTGCTCGAGGCGCTTGAGCCGCTCGGTGTACTCCTCTCCACCGGTCGAATCAAGGGAAGCCATGCTGGGCATGGTATCCATCCACGTCGGGCAGCCTCGGCCGCCCGGGGGCCGGCTGTGGACAACCCCGGCTTCGCCCCGAGAACCGTCGGTGGTCCTCCGTAGAATCGACACCGGGGGCCGGAGGCCACCCCGGCACGCGCCCCGGAAGCGGGCCGCTGCGGGTGGAGGTGCGTGTGGCCGGCCGCCTCCCGCTCGTGGGCCGTCGGCCGCGTGTCGAGACCATCTGCTGCCCCGTCATCGCCGCGGGCGCGCTCGCCGTCGCCGGGTTCATCCCGGCGCTCTTCTGGGCGATAACTCATCCCGAAAGGCCCGCCGTGTCCGATCCGGACGTGGCGGGCCTTTCGTCACAGTCACCAGGACCCGGTGACGGTGTTCAGGAATGAGTTCCACCCTGTCGAGGACAGCCCGATGACCGGTCGGTCGGCGCGAACGTCCTTGCTGTCGCGTACCAAGGTGGTATCGACGGCGAACTTGACCTCGACGCAGGCTCCTCCGGAGGCGCCGGAGTAGCTACTGACGAACCATCCGTCCCGGTCGTGTCCCGGCACCGTGACATGTTCCTTGATCAAACCGTCTCCTTGATGCATCGATGGATCGTTCCTAGTGAGTCCCGGCCGCTCAACGTGCGTTGGAGTGCGTCGTCGTAACTCTTGGCGATGTCTCGTACCTGGTCGGGATCGTCGATGAGACCCCAGGTCGTGACCGTCTCCTGCCAGACCACTGTGGGCAGTCTAGGACGTTCGAAGTCGATCAAACACATGGTGGAGGCTCCGAATAGGACAGATGCGGTGGCCGTGAACGGGATCACCCGTACCTCAACGGTTTCCGGATGTTCCTCGATCACATCGGCGAGATGCTCGAGCTGGCGACGAAGCACCGCCGGCCCGCCGATCTGTTGCCGAAGGGTCGCCTCACCGATGACGGCCGTCAGGGGCAGCGGGTGGTCACCGTCGAGCCGTTCCTGCCGGCGCAGGCGCAGCTCGACGCGTTGGTCGACCTCGACTGAGCGGACGGTGACGGATGGTGCCATGATCGCTCGGGCATAGTCGCCGGTCTGCAGCAGGCCGGGAATGATGCCGCTCTCGTAGCACCGAACTCGAGACGCACCGAACTCGAGACCGAACAGACGCTGGAGCTCCCCGTCGAACAGCGCCGAGTAGCGCGACCACCAGCCGCGTTCCTTCGCCGCCGTTCGAAGGGCGAGCAGCTCGCGCCGCTCGTCCTGGTCGATGTCGAGAAGGTCGAGGAGTTTCGTCAGACTCTCCTCGGAAAGGACCTTGCGTTCGTTCTCGACGGCGGACCAGTAGTTTCGCGAGAAGCCCAGCTCCTCGGTGATGGTCCGGACGTTGATGCCCGCCTCGACGCGGCGTTCGCGCAGCCGGAGGGCAAGCTCCCAGCCCGCGACGACGGGCGACATGGGTGGCACAGCTCCTCCTCTCCAGAACGTCCGACGAAGATCGTAGGTTACAGCATCCTATACATCTCACCGCGACAGCATCAAGATAGTTGACTGGTTACCGTAACCGAATTACTGTCGGGAAAACGGCCACTGGGGAGGAACGATGGACCCGACATCGGGCTGGCGAGGATCCCATCCCCCACTACGACTGTCCCGCCCCGGCGAGCGAACTCCTCGAATCGGGCTGCTCCCGGCCCCGAGAGCTGCCGCTGCCCCACTCACCACCGCGCACTGCACGATCGTCGCGGTGGACATCGAAGGATTCGGGGACCTTCGCCGGAACAACACCAACCAGGCCCGGACTCGGCACGGGCTCTACGGGGCGATGCAGAACGCATTCGATGCCGCGTGCATCCCCTGGACTTCCTGCCGCCGAGAGGACCGGGGCGACGGCGTTCTCATCCTCGCGCCCGCGAGCGTGCCGAAGACACTGTTCGCCGACCGGCTGCCGGGCACGCTGCTCGACGCGTTGGTCCGGCACAACCGAACCCACCCCACCGAGGAGCAGATCCGCTTGCGGCTCGCGCTGCACGCGGGCGAGATCACCTACGACGACCACGGCGTGACCGCGTCCTCGATCATCCTCACCTATCGGCTCCTCGACGCGCCGGTCCTGAAGAACGCGCTCGCGCTGTCGTCCGGAGTCCTCGCCGTCGTCGGCTCGGCCTGGTTCTTCGACGAGGTCATCCGACACAGCGAGCTGAGCGGGGCCGCCTCCTACCGACCGGCCGTCGTCACGCACAAGGAGACCACCGCGCGGGCGTGGATCCGGCTGCTCGGGCCCGGCCCGCCGGACGGCGTCGGCACGGCCGAGCGCAGTGCGGTCGCGGCGCCCGGACCCGACGCCCCACAGGCGGCGTGGGGTCGCGACTGAGCTGGTCAAGCGGGTTGGGGTAGGGCGTGGGGCATCTGCCAGCCGGTCGCCAGCTGGGACGGGTGGATGTTCTCGCCGCCGCCGAAGAACTCGCAGAACTTCATGATCAGGGGGTCCCACGCGAGCGGGTCCACGTGGTTCTTCTCCGGGATCAGCAGCTCGACTGCCACGTGGGCGCGGACGACGGAGACCTGGAACGCGGTCGTCCCGGATCCCATCGGGTGGGCCGCGTCCAGCACGCATTCCAGCTGGATCGGGCATTCCGCGGCCCGCGGCGGCGACACCAGGTCGGACGGCTGCTCGGTCAGGCCGGCCGCCGCGAACTTGGTGCGGGAGTACGTGTAGCCCTTCGCCACCTTGTACGCCGGCACGTCCGGGCGGGCCGTCAGCAGCGCCAACCGGTCGACCGCGTCGACGAGCGTCGACGGCGCCAGGTTCAGCACGCACTCCCGCGCACGGCGCAGGTTCGCCGATGTCTGCGACGCGTCGCCCAGGCCGAGCATGCAGGACTGCCCCAGCCACCACGCCGACGACATCGGCGCGAGGTTGGCGGAGCCGTCCTCGTTGCGGGAGCTGATCAGCACGACCGGGGTGCCGAAGTACAGGACCTTCAACGGGGTTACGCGGTGCATGAGTCCCACGATGCCCAAGAGGAGCCGGCCGGGCTGGCGGGAATCAGCCGCGGCGTTCGTCCAAGTTGTACAGTCGGCGCCAGTTCTCGCGACTCGTCAGCTGGGGCACCGCGGCCCGGTACTCCTCACGCAGACCCGGCATCTCCGAGATCAGCTGACGGACGGCCCGCGCGGTCTGCTTGGCAAGCTTGACGGTGACCTCGCGATCGCGGCGCCGCAGCCGCACCCCACCCTGCGAGCCATCGGTGACCACGACCTTGTCGAACTGCGACACGTGCCACCACGTGGCGTCCTTGTGCGTCACCGCACCCACGCGATGCGCCGTGCGGCCCATCACCAGGTATGCCAGGCGCTTGACCATGACCAGCCGGTTGCGGCTCGGCTTCGGGCCGGCCTGCACCAGCGGGATCGAGCCCGACTTGATGCCGGGGACGTCCGAGGCGGGATGCATGATCGTGTCCGGGTAGCCGGCCCGCAGCGCGAAGATCTCCTTGGCCGCGCTCGCACCGCCGTCGTGCAGGAACCCCGGCCCGCGCAGGAAGTCCTCGACCGCCTTGAGGATCGTGGCGGCGAGCCCGTACTGCATGGTCAGCAGGTACCGGGAGATCCGCGACGTCACCACCCTGGCGATCTGCTTGGGGTCGATCTCCGCGTGCAGCGCGCTGACGATCATGGAGTTGCGGACCGCGAAGTACTCGTTCCACTTGTCCGCGTCCTTCCAGTCGAAGTCCGCGTGCCACAGGCCGGCGCCGGGCAGGGTCACCGTGGCGAAGCCGTTGCCCCGCGCCCGGTAGCCGTACTCGACGTCGTCCCACTGGAAGAACAGCGGCAGCGGCAGCCCGATCTTCGCGACCACCTCGGCCGGGATCAGGCAGGACCACCAGGCGTTGTAGTCCGCGTCCACCCGCCGGTCGCCGCGGTTGGGCTTGCCGGTCGGCACGCCGTCCTTGTCGAGCTCCTCGGCGAGCAGGTCGACGTCGTCGAGCGCGTTCTTGACCACCTTTCCCGGCACCAGCTGGGCGAAGTCGGCGTACTCGGCGCCGGCCAGCAGGCGGGTCGGATGCAGCAGCCGCAGCATCTGGCCGCCCACGATGGTCGGCTCGGGGGTGCGGTTGGCGAACGCGGTCAGCCGGACCGCGATCTCCGGCTCGCACAGCACGTCGTCGTCCATGAACAGGAGGTTGGCGTGCTCGGCCTGCTTGTTGACCCGGCCGGCCTCGGTGACCTCGTACATGCCGCGGCCGAACCCGCCCGCGCCGCCGAGGTTGGGCTGGCGCAGGTACCGCAGCCGCCCGTCGAGCGCCTTCTCGATGTCCGGGAACGCCGGCCGCGACGCGACCGTGTCGGTGCCCTGGTCGACCACGTAGATGGCGTCGAGCAGGTCGAGCGTCTCGGCGTCGCCGGCCAGCGACTGCAACGTCTTGGTGCAGTCGTCGGCGCGGTTGAACGTGCAGATGACCACCGCGGTGGGGCGCAGCCGGTGCGGCGGGGCCACGGTCCAGCGCAGCCGCTCGATGACGAGGTCGTCGTCGCCGGTGGCGAACTGGACCCACAGGAAGCCGCCGTCGACGAACTTGTCCAGCTCCGCGGTGAGCGTGATCCGGTCGCCGCGCAGGTCGGCCACGTCGCGGGCGGCGACCGTGCGGGTCTCGCCGTCGATGTCGGACGCCACCAGCGAGATGCGGCCCGACCCGGTGGCGGTGACCTCGATGTCGACCACGTCGACCACGGTCCAGCGCTGCCAGTAGCTGGCCGGGAAGCGCCCGAAGTAGGTGTCCGTGGTGACCTCGGAGCCGGCGTGCACGACCAGCCGCTGTCGCTCGCGGACCGCGTTGCCGAACACCACCTGCGCGTACAGGTCGTCCGGACAGACCGGGTCCGGCCCACGGAACAGGCCGCGCTGGGCCACCAACCGGCCGCTCGGCTCGTGCTCGACGAGTCGGGCGTCGCCCTCGGCTGCCGGCTGCGCGGGCGCTGCGTCGCTGGTGATCGGGCTGCTAGCGGGCATTCGAACTCAGTCCTCCACGGGGCATCGTCAGGCGAGTCAGCCTACCTGCGGCCGTGTGTCTGATCACTGTTAGGTCACGACCGGCCGGCCGGGCTGTACAAAGCCGGAAACAACCGCCACGACCGGGTCCACCGGACGCTCTTACAATCGCCCGACCGGAGTGGTCGGTAGTCGAGGACGCGAGAGTGGAAGCTCGATGAACTGGATCGACGCCGCGCCCATCACCGTCATGACCGTCGGGTGGGCGATCGTGCCCGGCCTGGTGATCAGCTATCTCATGGGCCTGCGGGGCATCGCGGCCTGGGGTTTCGCGCCGGTCACCAGCGTCGCGCTGATCACCTCGACCGCGGTGCTCGCCGAGCTGATCGGGGTCGACTGGTCGGTCGGGATCGTGCTCGTCGGCTGCGCCGCGGTGGCGGTCGTGGTCGGCGTGGGGGCGTTCCTGCTCCGTCGCAAGGCGTTCCTGGCGAGCGATCCCGATCCGCGCCGGCTGACCCTGGTCGCCGCGCTCGGCATGCTGCCCGCGCTGGTCCTCGGCCTGGCGACGATCGTGCGGTCGGTCGGCGCGCCGGACACGCTGTCCCAGACCTACGACGCGGTCTTCCACTACAACGCGCTCGCCCACATCGCCGACTCGCACCAGGCGTCCTCGCTGACCCTGGGCGCGCTCGGCAACCCGGACGTGCCCGGCGTGTTCTACCCGGCCGCCTGGCACGACCTGGCGTCGCTGGTGATGATGTCGACGGGCACCGGCATCCCGACCGCCGCCAACGCGGTCACCGTGGTCGCGTCCGTGATCCTGTGGCCGCTGTCCTGCCTGCTGCTGGTCCGCCAGCTGTTCGGCCGCAGCCCGGGGGCGCTGGCGATCGCCGCCACGGTGAGCGTCGGGTTCACCGCGTTCCCATGGGACCTGCTCGGCTTCGGCGTGCTGTGGCCGAACCTGCTCGGGATGGCGCTCGCGCCGGCCTGCTTCGCGGTCGTGCTCACGCTCACCGGCTGGGTTCGCGATGACGCGATCGGCCGGGGTCGCGGCTGGCCGGCATTGCTGGTCGCCCTCGTCGCGGCCGGGTTCGCGCACCCCAACGTGCTTTTCTCGATCGCGGTGCTGTCGATCTTCCCCATCGCGGCGCGGCTTGGCGTTCGCGCGTGGCGGCTGCACCGCCAGGGTCGCACGATACGCGGCGGGACCGAGGTGCTGCTGTTCCTCGTGTTCCTCGGTGGCGCCTGGTACTGGTCGGCCAGCACGCCGGTGCTGGAGAACACCCGCTCGCAGTACTGGCCGCCGTTCGAGACGCCCGCGGGCGCGGTCGGCGACGTCCTGCTCAACAGCACCAACGCGCACGAGGCGCTGTGGCTGCTGTCGGTCGTGGTGGTGCTCGGGATCGTCGCGTCGCTTCGGTCGCCGGCGCTGCGGCTGATCGTGGCCGGGCACCTGGTCACCGCGTTCCTCTACGTGCTCACCGCCGCGGTCAACCGGCCGGACACGATCAAGTTCACCGGCTACTGGTACAACGACTCGCACCGGCTGGCGGCGATGCTGCCGATCACCGGCGTCCCGCTCGCGGTCGGCGGCATCCTGTTCCTCGCGAAGAAGATCGTCGAGAGGGTGCCGGCCACAGCGGACGCACCCGGCTGGCGGCAGCGGCCGGCCCGGGCCCCGGGGATCGCCTCGGCGGGCATCGTCACCGTCGTGCTGGCCCTGGTGCTGGTCGTGGCGACCGGCGGGCTGTACCCCGACGAGCGGTACGACCGGGTGGCCATCGGCTACCACCCGCCCAAACCCGCGGTGCTGGTCACCAGGGACATGGAGAGGTTCTACGCGCGGATCGCCGACGAGATCCCCGAGGACTCGATCGTGGCCGGCAACCCGTTCGAGGGCAGCGCGATGCTGTGGGCCCTGGTCGACCGGGAGGTGCTCTTCCCACACTTCCGCGGCACCTACTCGGCCGAGCAGGCCTACCTCGCGGGGCACCTGGACGACATCGCCCGCGACCCGAAGGTCTGCGCGGCGGTCGACGACCTGCACGTCGACTACCTGCTGGTCGGCGGCGTGAAGTTCCGGAAGAACGACACGCAGTGGGACTACTTCAACGGCCTGCGCGACCCGGCCGGCTCCCGCGGCTTCGAGCTGGTCGACTCCTCCGGCCCCAGCAAGCTGTACAAGATCACCGCCTGCGACGAGAAGGACGGCGGCACCCAGCCCGCCGGCTGAGCCCGGTCAGGCCTTGCCACCGGCCTTCTCGCTGGTGCGACCCGGGCCGAAGACGTGCCTGGTCAGCGGGCCCACGCCGGCCCGGGAGCGCAGGGCCCGGGGCAGCATCGTCAGCGCGAACAGCCTGGACGACAGGTGTGTCCTGGCCACCCGGGCGGCCCGAGGCCAGCCGTGTGCGGCCATCCGGCCGGCGGTGTCCGCGAAGAAGTCGCCGGCCTCGACGAAGCGGGAGCCGTCGAACGCGGTGGCCGACGACTTGCTCGCGTCGTGCCGGCGGTACTCGAAGGCCGGAGTGTCGTCGACGACCAGCTTCTCGCCGGCCTCGACCAGCTCCATCAGCAACGCGAGATCCTGGATCACCCGCAGCTCGGGGCGGAACCGCACGTTCTCGAGCGCCGCGGCCTTCCAGGCCAGCGACGGGAAGTACAGCCAGTCGCCGCGCAGGAGGCTCACCGCGAGCTCCTCGCCCGCCATCACCGTGCGACCGTCGCACCTCGGCGCGTAGAGCCTGCGCTTGGCCTCGTCGACGAGGGTCCTCGCCGGCCGGCCGTCGCTGCCGATCACCCGGACGCCGGGTTGGATGATGCCCGCGTCGGGCACCGCGGCGTGGGCATCGAGGACCGTGCCGACGTAGCCCGGCAGCAGCCGGTCGTCGCAGCCCAGCAGCACGGCCAGGTCGTGCTCGACCAGCTCGAGACAGCGGTTGAAGTTGCCGGTGAGGCCCAGGTTCTCGGCGTTGCGCAGGTAGCGGACCCGGTCGTCGTCGATGGTGTCGAACCACGCCGGCACGACCTCCGGCCCGCCGCCGCCCGGGTTGTCGCCCGGGTTGTCGCCCGGGTTGTCGTCGACGACCGTCAGCCGCCAGCGCTCGTCGTGCTGGGCGAGGACGCTGCGCACCGCCTCCTGCATCAGCGCCACATCGCCGTAGTACGGCATGAGGATGTCGACGGTGGTCACTCGGACTTCTCCCGCTTCTGCTCGGCGACCTCCAGCTGCAGGATCGCGAGGTCCTCGGCGAGCTTGCGGGTCTCGTTCTCCAGCCGGGACACCTCCCACGACAGGTGCAGCACGACGCCGACCAGGAACAGGATGCCCACGAAGAACATCAGGTTGGTCGGCACCACGACGCCGAGCAGGTCGGCGAGTGCGGTGAGCAGGCCCGGGAACACCGTGAAGATCAGCAGGAGGATGCCGACGACGAGCCACAGCACGGCGTACTTCTCGCCGAGCTGGCGGCGGCGGAGCAGCTCGACGATGCCGGTGAGGATGAGCAGGCTCCCCACCAGCGCGATCAGATAGGTGCCGGTGTTCACGTCAGATGCCCTCCTCCGACCGGGTCGGCCGCCGCCGGCTCGGCCGCCGCCGGCACGTCCCACCTGCGGATGAGGGCGAGCAGCAGCGCGAACCCGGCGCGGAACAGGTAGATCATCGACTTGACCGGCCGGTGGCTGGGCGTGCCGCCGCGGCGGGGCCGCATGCGCGCCGGCACCTGGGCGACCACGCAGCCCGCGCGCAGCGCGATGACCAGCGACTCGACCGAGTCGCCCAGGTACTCGGCCGGGTAGTGCTCGGCGAACATCGGCAGCGCCCGGCCCCCGGTGGCCTTGAAGCCGGAGGTGGCGTCGGTGAGCCGGGTCTTCGCGATGCGCGACAGGACCTTCGACAGCACGACCATGGCCCACTTGCGCGGCCCCTTGACCTTGTAGTCGTCGGTGTCGTCGGAGAACCTGGCGCCGATGACGATGTCCGCGTCGGCGAGCTTCGCGATCAGCGCCGGTACCTCGGTGGGGTCGTGCTGGCCGTCGGCGTCGACCTGGATCGCGGCGTCGTGGCCGTGCCGCACGGCGTAGCGGAACCCGGCGCGCATCGCGCCGCCGACGCCGAGGTTGAACGGCAGCTCGAGAACGAGCGCGCCGGCGGCCCGCGCGACGGGCGCGGTGCGGTCGGTGGATCCGTCGCTGACCACGAGGACGGGGAGGTCGGGTGTCGCCGCGCGGATCTCGCGCACGGTGTCACCCACCGCCTGTTCCTCGTTCCAGGCCGGAACCACGATGAGTGGTCGCGCGGGCACCTTGCTGGACACGGGATCCAAGGCTAGCCCGGATTCGGGGCCACGCCGGAAACGCCCGCCGCCGACGGCGACTCGGCGACCATCGCCGGCCGGGTGCGCAGGGCCCGGTACAGCGCGGTGAGCATGACGGTGACCACGAGCGCCGAGCCCGCGAGCTGCGCGGCCACGCCTGCGCGGACGGGGTCGCCGGGCAGCGCCAGCAACGCGACGAGGACGACCGTGCCGGAAACCCAGGAGAGGGTGACGAGCTTGTGCCGGCCGAGCGCGACGAGGCCCGGCTGCAGCACCTGGGAGACCATCAGGCCGACCGTGCTGACCCCGAGGAGGCCGACGACCGTGCCGGAGAGCCGGACCTCGGCGCCGAAGAGCACCTGCACGGCCCACGGCCCGATGACGAACGACGCGAGCGCACCGGGCAGTCCGATCGCCGCGACGGCCAGCAGGATCAGCCGCAGCTTCGCCCGCACCGCGGCGTAGTCGCCGACGGTGGCCGCTCGGGTCAGCGACGGCAGCAGCATCGCCTGCACCGGGGTGAACAGGAACAGCGGGATCCGGGCGAGCACGAACGCCGACGCGAACGCGGCCGCGGTGCCGGCGTCCTCGGCGAGCCGAGGGGTGACCACGATCGGCGCCACGTTCATGACCACGAGCATCAGGACGGTGCCGCCGACGAGGAACGACAGCCTGCGGGCCATCCGGCCGACCGTCCCGGCCGGGGCGAGGTCACCCTCGACGTCCACCGGCTTGCCGGCCGGCCCGCGCAGCCACGGCAGCCCGGCGAGCGCGCCGAAGCCCGAGCCGAGCGCGAAGACGATCGCGAAGCCGACCGCGTTCGGTATCCCGCTGACCGCGATCACGACGCACGGCAGGATCCGGGCGACGCCCTCGAGGCCGAGGGTGGCCCCGTAGCCGGTGAACCGCTGCTGACCCCCGAGCACCCCGCGCACGACGTAGACCGCGGCGGACGTCGCGACGCTGATCAGCACGGCGACGAACAGGCCCCACTCGCCGCCGAGCGCGTCATTGGTGAGGATCGGCGAGATGGCGGCGAGCACGACGAGCACGGCCGCGAGCATGCCCGCGGCGAGCAGCCACGCGTTGCGGGCCACCGGCCCCACCCCGCGACCGGCGACGAGCTCCGCGCTCACCGAGCGGCTGGTCTCCTGCTCCAGCGCGGAGAACAGACCCGGCCCGATGATGTTGACCAGGAGGTAGAGGCTGGCCACGGCGGCCGCGTCGGCGGGCGGCAGCGTGTGCCCGGCCAGCGCCACGAACCCGTAGCCTGCGGCGCCGACGAGAGCGAGGCCGCCGCCCATGTGGAGCGCCGGGCCGAGTCGTCGTCGCACACCCGCCACCCGGTCACCGTAGAGAACACGCTGCTCCACGCCCCGGTCAGGGCTTGATCCGCAGGAGCCCGGCCAGCTCGCGGAACTCCTCCTCCGGATCGCGGCCGTCGAGCAGGCGGTCGAGGTTGCCGGTGCGGCGCAGCGTGGCGAACCCGTGCGCGAGCGACCAGGCGGCGAGCATCACCCGGTCGCCGCCGCCCGGGACGCCGGCCCTGAGCAGATCGCCGGCCCTGGCCCGTGCGGCGGTGAGCTCCGGATCGTCGCGGTGGTAGAGGTCGGGCCGGAACATCACCTCGAAGTGGGACGGGTGCTCCGCGGCGAACCGCAGGTAGCGCACGCCGAGCTCGCGCATGTCCGGCTCCCCGCCGAGCGCCTCGGCGAGGAGCGCGTTGCCCTGGGTCGCGATCGCGGTGAACAGTCCGGCCTTGTCCCCGAAGTGGTGCGCCGGCGCGGCGTGCGACACCCCGGCGACCCTGGCGAGATCGCGCAGGCTGACCGAGGCCGGGCCGCGCTCGGCGATGAGGGTCAGGGCGGCGTCGATGAGCACCGGCCGCAGGTTCCCGTGGTGGTACGCGCTCTTCGTCACCCCGCTGAATCTATCTTGTCAGTGACTAGATTTCCAGTTATCTTGTCAGTGACAAGACCTGACGAGGAGGACCGGATGACCGTCGAACTCGGCCTGGTGCGCCAGATGTGGCAGCTGCTGGAGCCGATTCACGCGACGCTGTACTACGCGCCCGAGGTGACCGCCCAGGCCGCCGGCCTCGGCTACCCGGTGGACACGAGGTGGCCGAGCTACTTCGCGCTGCGGTCGGCGCCGCTGGGAGCCGCCGGGCCGGAGCTGGTGGCGGCGACGTTCTACAGCTTCGACCCGGACATGGTGCGCGAGCACGTACCGGCGGCGTGGCGGGTGGCCGCCCCGGACAAGGTGCTCGACGCCCGGCTGCTCGGCATCGACCTGGCGCTGCGGGCGATCCTCGGACCGCGCATCGACTCCCCTGAGCTCGCCGAGGCCGCCGCGCTGGCCCGCGGACTCGCGGAGGCGGCGGTCGTCGCGGCCCGGCCGCTGGCCGCCGCCAACGCCGGCCTGCCATGGCCGGCCGAGCAGCACCTGGTGCTGTGGCAGGCCGCGACGATCCTGCGTGAGCACCGCGGTGACGGGCACGTGGCGGCGCTGCTGACCGCGGGCCTGGATCCGACCGAGTCGCTGGTGTCGTTCGCGGGCGTCGGCGCCGCCCCGGTGGAGGTGTTCGAGAGCCGTGGCTGGCCGGCCGGCGCGTGGCCCGCCGCGGTCGACCGGCTGGTCTCCCGTGGCTGGCTGGACCCGACCGGCGCGGCCACCGGCACCGGCCACGAGGGCCGGGACGAGATCGAGCGGCACACCGACGAGCTGGCCGCCGGGCCGTACCGGTCGCTCGGGACCCAGGCGGTCGGCCGGCTCGCCCAGCTCACCGCGCCGATCACGATGGCCGTGGTCGGGACCGGGATGCTGCCGCGACAGAGCACCCTGGGCATCGCCCGCAAGTAGTCTCACTGCTCGTGCGACACGTTGCGGTGATCGGTGGCGGCATCCTCGGGCTCGCGGTGGCGCGGGAGCTCAGCACCCGCGGTGACCGGGTGACGGTGCTCGAGAAGGAGGACCGCTGGGCCGGCCACCAGACCGGGCACAACTCCAACGTCGTGCACGCCGGGCTGTACTACGCGCCCGGATCGTTCAAGGCGCGCATGTCGGTCACCGGCAACCGGTCCATAGTGGACTTCGCGCGAGCCAACGACGTGCCGGTCGAGGTGTGCGGCAAGCTCGTCGTCGCCACCACCGACGGGGAGCTGCCCGGCCTGCGCGCCCTCGCCGAACGGGCCGAGGCGAACGGCGTCCCGGCGAAGCTGGTCTCGCCCGCGGAGGCGCACGAGTACGAGCCGGAGGTGGCGTGCGTCGGCGCGCTGCGGGTCGAGTCGACGGGGATCATCGACTTCGGCCGGATCTGCCAGGCCCTCGTCCGACAGCTGCCCGACGAGTCGCTGCGGCTCGGCACGCCCGCGCTCGCGATCCGTCCCGGCCGCACCGGCGGCGTCGAGATCGCGACCGGTACGGACATCGTCCGCGCCGACGCCCTGGTGAACTGCGCGGGCCTGCACAGCGACCGCGTGGCGCGGCTGGCCGGGCTCTCCCCGCGGGCGCGGATCGTCCCCTTCCGCGGCGAGTACTTCACCCTGCGCCCGGAGTCGGCCCACCTGGTGCGCGGCCTGATCTACCCGGTGCCCGACCCGACGCTGCCGTTCCTGGGCGTCCATCTGACCCGCATGCTCGACGGCAGCGTCCACGCCGGCCCGAACGCCGTGCTCGCCCTGCGCCGCGAGGGCTACCGCTGGCGCGACGTGTCGGGCCGCGACGTGTGGGAGACGCTGCGCTTCCCCGGTCTGTGGCGGCTGGCCCGCCGCTACCCGCGGACCGCGGTGGACGAGGTCGTCCGCTCGCTGTCGCGGCGCCGGTTCGCGAACAGCCTGGCCCGCCTGGTGCCCGCGATCGGCCGCGAGGACCTGGTCCGCGCCCACGCCGGCGTCCGCGCCCAGGCGCTGCTCCCGGACGGCTCGCTGGTCCAGGACTTCCTGATCGAGACCGCCCCGAACCAGGTGCACGTGCTGAACGCCCCGTCCCCCGCGGCGACCTGCTGCCTGGAGATCGCCAAGCACGTCGCCGACCAGGTCGCCTGACCGGCTCAGAGGTCGACCAGCTGGTGGCGCACGTGCTCGGCCTGCGGGGCGTTCAGGCCCAGCGCGAGGGCCCGCTCGTAGGCGGCGCGCGCGAGGTCGGGCCGGCCGGTGCGGCGGAGGAGCTCGGCGCGGGTGGCGTGCCACCACGGGTAGTCGGCCAGGCCGTCGAGGGCGTCGACCAGCGCCAGGCCCGCCGCGGCACCGTGCAGCTCGGCCACGGCGACCGCCCGGTTCAACCGGGTCACCTGGGTGTCCTGCACGGTCAGCAGCACGTCGTACCAGGAGGTGATCGCGGCCCAGTTCGTCTCCGGGTAGCGGGGCGCGAGGGCGTGGCACGCGGCGATCGCGGCTTGCACGACGTAGCTGTTCGGCGTGTCCGGCGTGCGGCGCAGGCCGGCACCGACCAGCTCGACGCCCTCCCGGATGAGCTCGGCGTCCCAGCGGGAGCGGTCCTGGTCGGCGAGCAGCACCTGCCGGCCGGCCGCGTCCAGCCGGGTCTCGCGGCGGGAGTCGTGCAGCAACAGCAGCGCGAGCAGGCCGAGCACGGTCGGCTCGTCCGGCATCAGCTCGGCCAGCAGCCGGGCCAGCCGCACGGCCTCCGTGGTCAGCGTGACCCGGACCAGGTCCTCGCCGGCGCCGGCCGCGTAGCCCTCGTTGAAGATCAGGTAGACGGTCGCGGCCACGCCCGCGAGACGGTCGGGCAGCTCCTCGTCCGCCGGCACCCGGTACGGGATCCTTGCCTGCGCGATCTTCTGCTTCGCCCGGGTCAGCCGCTTGGCCATCGTGGCCTCGGGGACCAGCAGGCCCCTGGCGACCTCGGCGGTGGACAGCCCGCCCAGCGTGCGCAGCGCCAACGCGACCTGGGTCTGCACCGCGAGCGTCGGGTGGCAGCAGGTGAAGACCAGGCGGAGCAGGTCGTCCCGGGCTGGTTCGTGGTCGGTGAGGTCCACGGACCCCGCCTCCTTGCCGGCGCGGCGGGCCTCCCTGCGCAGGATGTCGATCGCCCGCCGCTTCGCGGTGACCAACAGCCAGGCGCGCGGGTTGTCCGGCACGCCGTCGGCGGGCCAGGTCCGCAGCGCCCGCACGACCGCGTCCTGTGCGGCGTCCTCGGCGATGTCGACGCTGCCGGTGACGCGGATCAGCGTGGCCAGCACCCGCGTGCCCTCGTCGCGGACCAGCCGCGCGACCGCGTCCCCGGCGGCGCCGGCCGTCATCCGCCGAACGTGATGATCGGGCGGACCTCCACCGCGCCGTGCCACGCCGCCGGCAGCCTCGCGGCGACCTTGACCGCCTCGTCGAGGTCGGCGCAGTCCAGCAGGTAGTAGCCGGTCAGCGCCTCCTTGGTCTCCGCGTACGGGCCGTCGGTGGCCACGACGTCGCCGCCCTTGCCGCCGGTCACCCGGACCGTGGTCGCGGTGGCGGTCGGGTACAGCGCCTTGCCGCCCTGCACGACGGCGCCCGCCGCGGCCATGAACTCCCGGTACTCGGCGAGCTCGGCGGCCTGCTCGGGCTGGGACCAGTCGACGTCCGCGGTGTAGGTGAGGGCGATGTAGCTGGGCATTGGGGTGCTCCTACGAGGTTCGGGCCGGCGCTGTCCGCCGACGTCCACCCTAAGGACGAACGGCGACCCGTCGAGAAGGACAACCGTCAGCCGGGAACTCCGCTCAACGCCACCGCGGCCAGGAAGCCGGCCGTGGTGACCAGCGCGGTGACCGGTCCGCCCTCGTCGTGGGCCTCGGGCAGCATCGTCGACGCGACCATCGTCAGCACCGCGCCCGCCGCGAAGCCGCGGATCGCGCCGACCACCTCCGGCGGCGAGTGCGTCACCAGCAGGTAGCCGAGCCCGGCCGCGACCGCGGAGACCACCGCGATGACGAGCCACAGCCCGACGATCGCCCATCCGGAGCGCCCGGTCCGGCGCAGCCCGGCCGACGACGACAGCGACTCGGGGATGTTGCTGAGGAACACCGCGATCACGAACGTCGCGCTCACCCCGCCCGCGCCGGACAGCGTCGCGCCGATCGCCGCGGACTCCGGGATCCCGTCCAGCACCGCGCCCGCGACGATCACCATCGCGGCCGCGCTCGCGTGGTCGGCCGTCGCCCGCCTGCGGCGTGGCAGCCCCGTCCGGCTGATCGCCAGGTCCGCGGCGAAGAACACCAGGGCGCCACCGGCCAGCGCGGCACCTGCGACGAGCCCGCCGGACTCCGGCCACGCCTCGGCCACCAGGTCGAACGAGACCGCGCTGATCAGCACCCCGGACCCGAACGCCATGACCAGCGCGATCGCGCGGGTCGACCAGGAGGTGACCAGCGCCAGCACTCCGCCGAGCACCAGCGCCGAGCCACCGACGAACCCCCACAGCGCCGACTCGATCACTCGGCGACCGTAGCCCGCCGGTTCCCCGCCCACCCGACGGCCAGCGCGGCGACCCCGAACGCGATCGCGATACCGACCGACATCGTGATCACGTGCGGGTAGCCGCGCGGCCGCGGGTCGACGAACGGGTACGGGTACCAGTCCACGATCGCGCCGCGGACCAGGGTGTACGCGAGGTACGCCGCCGGAAAGATCAGCCACCACAGGCTCCGCACCACCGGGAACCCGCGGCGCGGCGGTACCAGCAGCCAGTCGACCACGAGCACCACCGGCATCACCTGGTGCAGCACCGTGTTCTGCCACGCCTCGAGCATCCCGAGGTCCACACCGGACAGCAGCAGCGCGAAGACCAGCCCGGTCATCCCGAGGTAGAGCGCCGCGGCGCCGCGAACCAGGTCCGGCACCGGCCGGACCGCGCCCACCAGGAGCACCCCCGCGCCGAACACGTTGCTCAGCACTGTGAAGTAGCTGAACAGGTTCGACGCCGAGGGCGACCGGACGGCCAGGTCCACCACGACGCCGAGGGTCAGCAGTCCGGCGAGGACCCGGTAGCTGGTGACGACGTGCCGCACCTGGTCAAGGTAGGCGCTACCGAGCCGACCCGCCTCTCGACGGGACGTAGTACAGCGCCAGCGCGCCGGCGATCAGGACCGCACCACCGACGCCCGCCGCGGTGAGCCGCTCGTCGTGGAAGGCGACCGCCAGCAGCGTCGCGGTCAGCGGTTCCAACATCGTCGCGAGCGCCGCCGCGGTCGCGCTCGCGTGTCGCAGGCCGAGGAAGTACGCGCCGTACGCGACCGCGGTCGGCACGACGCCGAGGTACGCGACGAGCGCCAGCACCTCCCCGGTCAGCGGCACAGCCATCCCGTACGCCAGCGCGAACGGCGCCAGGCACCCGCCGCCGACCACCAGGCCGACCGAGGTGATCGCGTCCTGCCCGGTCACCGGCCGCGCGGTGATCAGCGTGAGCACGGCGAACCCGGCGCCGGCGAGCACCGACATCCCGACGCCGCTCACCGTGCGCCAGCCTTCCGTGCCGCCCGGTGCGCCGGTGAGCAGGGCGAGCCCGGCGAGCGAGCCGGCGACGGCGGCCAGCGTGCGGTTGTTCGGCAACCGGCGTTCCCGCAGCGCGGTGGCCCCGGCGACGCACACCGGCACGCAGCCGACGGTGATCAGCGTGGCGAGGCTGACCGAGATCCGCGCGACGGCCACCTGGTAGGCGGCCTGGAACTCGGCAAGCAACGCGCCGGTGACGAGCAACCGGCCCGGGTGCGCACGCAGGAACCGGAACCCACCGGCACCGGCGACGGCGGTGGTCGCGCACACGCCGCCGACGAGCAGCCGGTAGGCCGCGACGGACACGGGATGCAGGCCGGCGGCGGAGGAGAGGATCGAGCCGGCGAGGCCACCGGTGCCCCACAGGATGCCGGCGAGGACGAGCAGCGCGGCCGAGGTCCGCGCAGGGGTGATCGACAGGGTGGTCAAGAGGAACGCTCCCAGGCGTCGAAGAGGTGCGAGGTCTTCGTCCGCGGGGCGTTCGCCCGAGCAGCATCAACCAGGCGTGACCCGTGGCCACGCCGTCAGCGACACACCCCGCTCAGGCGCGGGGTGGTGGTGTGACGGGAAACAGTCGATGCACGGTCGGCACGCTACGTGCCGACGCCTCCGGTTCGCGAGTGGATTAGTTCGGCGTCAGGACGTCGCGGCCGAGGAACGGGCGCAGCGCCTCGGGCACCCGGACCGAGCCGTCGGCCCGCTGGTGGTTCTCGAGAATCGCGACGATCCAGCGGGTGGTCGCGAGCGTGCCGTTGAGCGTGGCGGCGGTCTGCGGGCGGTTGTTCTCGTCGCGGTAGCGAACGGACAGGCGGCGGGCCTGGAACGTGGTGCAGTTGGACGTCGAGGTGAGCTCGCGGTAGCGCTGCTGGGTCGGCACCCAGGCCTCGCAGTCGTACTTGCGGGCCGCGCTGCTGCCGAGGTCGCCGCCGGCCACGTCGACGACCCGGTAAGGCACCTCGATCTTGGCGAGCATCTCCTCCTCCCAGGCGAGCAGCCGCGCGTGCTCGGCCTCGGCGTCCGCCGGCTGGCAGTAGACGAACATCTCGACCTTGTCGAACTGGTGCACGCGGATGATGCCGCGGGTGTCCTTGCCGTAGGAGCCGGCCTCGCGGCGGAAGCACGACGACCAGCCGGCGTAGCGGCGCGGGCCCGCGGACAGGTCGAGGATCTCGCCGGCGTGGTAGCCGGCGAGCGGCACCTCGGACGTGCCGACCAGGTAGAGGTCGTCCTCGGCGAGCTTGTAGACCTCGCTCGCGTGCGCGCCGAGGAAGCCGGTGCCGGCCATGATCTCCGGGCGGACCAGCACGGGCGGGATCATCAGCGTGAAGCCGTTGGCGGTGGCCTGCGCGGCGGCGAGGTTGAGCAGGGCGAGCTGCAGCTGCGCGCCGACGCCAGTGAGGAAGTAGAAGCGGGCGCCGGAGACCTTGGCGCCGCGCTCGGTGTCCAGCGCGCCGATCTTCGTGCCGAGGTCGAGGTGGTCGGCGGGCTCGAAGTCGAAGGTCGTGGGTGCGCCGACCTCCTTGAGCACCACGTAGTCGTCCTCGCCGCCGGGCGGGACGTCCGGGTGCACGAGGTTCGGCACCAGCGCGTGCAGCTCGGCGAGCTCCGCGTCGGCCTTCGCCTGGTCGGCCTCGGCGGCCCGCACCTCGGCGGCGAGCTCCTTGCCGCGGCCGAGCA
Source organism: Actinophytocola sp. (assembly GCF_009379765.1). Taxonomy (GTDB): domain Bacteria; phylum Actinomycetota; class Actinomycetes; order Mycobacteriales; family Pseudonocardiaceae; genus Actinophytocola. The sequence continues at coordinate 34,607 of NZ_WHTD01000078.1, forward strand.
GCGCGTCGCGGTCCTCGCCGCGGGAGCGCCCGACCTGCTTGCCGAGCTGTTTCTGCTCGGCGCGCAGTGTGTCGGCTCGGGCGACGGTGGCGCGACGGCGCTCGTCCGCGGAGCGCAGGGCGTCGACCACCACTTCGCTCTCACCGCGAGTGCGCTGGGATGCGCGCACCGCCTCCGGATCCTCACGCAGCGTCCTCAGGTCGATCACCGTGCGAGCGTATCCGGCCGTCCAGTTGGGTCCGCAATGTGATTCGACCCCTGCGGACCGGGCAAGCGCTGGCATCATGGACGCCGATATGGACAGCAGGTCTGGACGAGTCGGGTGGATGGGCTCCGCTGGGATCACCATGCGGACACGCTTGGTGATGGCCGGCGCCTTCATCGGGGCGCTGGCCGTGTTGAGCATGAGCGTGCTCTTTTCCTGGCCGGTGTCGGTGAACGGCGCGGCGGACACGGCCGCGGACGAGGCGGCCGCGGCGTTCGACTCGCCGAGCGGGACGTGCCTCGACTGGCCGCACGACGCGCCACAGAACATGCGGCGGGTGCCGTGCAAGCAGCCGCACACGTTCGAGGTGTCATCGAACGTCGAGATCGGCGGCGACTACGGAGCGAACTCGCCACCCCCGGCCGACGCGGACTGGCAGCAGATCGTCACCGACCGCTGCACGTCGGTCGGCGCGAAGTATCTGGGCGGCAAGCTGGACCCGTTCGGCAAGTACACGGTCGGCGCACTCAAGCCGACGGCCGAGCAGTGGCGCAACGGTGACCGCAAGCTCCGCTGCGGTCTGCAACGGGTGTCGCCCTCTGGCAAGCGTCTGCTGTCCACGACCGGCGCGGCGGCCGACCAGGACCAGTCGAACGTGCACGATCCGGGGACGTGCTTCGCCCTGGTGAAAGGCCAGGTCGGCGACCCGGTCGACTGCGGCGGCGCGCACGCCTACGAGGTCGTCGGCGTCGTGGACCTGGGCAAGGCGTTCGACCCGAAGACCTACCCGGCGGAAGCCGCGCAGCTGGAGAAGCTGGTCGACCTGTGCCCGCCGGTGGCGAACAAGTACACCGGGAACGCCGACCTCAAAGCCAACCAGCTGTCGCTGTATCCGGACACGCTGAAGAAGGAGAGCTGGGAGGCCGGCTCGCACCGGGTGAACTGCAAGGTGGGCGCGCGCGAGGCGAACGGCCAGCTGCGTGCGGTGCGCGGCAGCGTGAAGGCCGAGCCACTGCCCCCGGACAAGAAGAAGTCGTCCGGCGCTCCCTCGCCCAAGCCCGGCGGGTGACCCGTTGCCCGTGGTGATGAGCCGGCAACGGTTCGAAGAGCTGGTGGGCGACGCGTTGGACCTGATCCCGAACGAGTTCGCCGCGGCCATGGACAACGTGGTGGTCCTGGTCGAGGACCGCGATCCCGCGCATCCGTCGCTGCTTGGCCTCTACCACGGCGTGGCGCTGACGGAGCGCACGTCCAACTACGGCGGCGTCCTCCCGGACCGGATCACCATCTACCGAGAGGCGATCCTCGACATCTGCCACGACGAGGAGGACGTGGTCGAGGAGGTCGCGATCACCGTCGTCCACGAGGTGGCCCACCACTTCGGCATCGACGACGACCGCCTGCACGAGCTCGGCTGGGGCTAGACAGGCTTGGGCGTGTCTCCCAACTCAGCGGGTGAGGATGGTGTGGCGGACGCGGCGGCGGCGCCGTTCGCGTCGGGTCGATGGAGGTGAGCAGGCCTTGTCGGCCAGCAGATGGTCGGGACGTTGACCGGTCCACCTGAGGTCGTTGAGCAGGGGACCGAGTTGGGGGTTGTCGCCGGCCCGGCCGGGTGTGAGGGGCTCCTTTCGGCCGCTGCCGACCATGGTTGCGCCGGTGGCTTTCGATGCCGTGGTCGGTGTGCCCTCCCCGCGCCGGGAGGGCACACCTCGGGTAGCTGTTCAGCCTGAGTGACAGGTCGGCGGTGGTCGCCACCGGTGATCCACTACGGTTTTGATCATGGGGTCAGGCCGGGAAGCAGCACACGACGACGTCGTGTCGTTGTTGGCCGCCAAGGACGCCGAGATCGCGA
>NZ_WHTD01000232.1 GCF_009379765.1 Actinophytocola sp.
ATAAGACGCCGCGGTGCCATCGACATAGTCACTGACACCATCCGGAAGATCCGAATCCCCCCCGAACGGGTCATAATTCTCCCGAACAAACGCAGCGAGCAACACCTCCTTGGTATCCGCCGACACGTACGGATCGTCCAGGACGCCCTTGACGTCCTGCCAGGAGCGACTCACAGCCCACTCCCCGGCGCGGTCACCGTGGTGGTGGCGCCGGACTCCGTCGCGCCGTAGGTGGCACCCGCGCCGCTGATCTGGCCGGCGAAGGAGATGAGGTTGTCACACATGGCCGTGGCGCCCTGGCCGAGCTGCTCGATGGCGGCCGAGTAGTCGCCATGCCACTGGGTGTGCTCGGTACCGAACTCGGCATCGGTGAGCTCGGTGGGCTGGGTGTCCTCGACCTCGCCCTTGGCGTCCTCGGCCGCGTCGTTGATGTTGCCGCCGGCTCCGGACATCTGGCCGGTGTCGGTGGTGTAACCGTCCGGAGGGGCGACCCCACCTGGGCCCGCGGGCGGCGGCGTGGTGCTGGCCGGCGGCGTCTTCATGGGTCCCCCTTGTGACTCAACCTGCGTGACGCCGGGTTCGACGCGCAACGGCGACGACCGGTGCCGTCGCATCTGCACACAGAATCTACCTATCCGCAGGTGGAGTCGTGCAGCTGCCAGGAATTTGCTTCTTCAAATGGTGGACCTGCCGGTGCCTTACCGCAACCAGGTCCGCCCGGACATGTCGTCGTCGCCTTCGGAGGGAGTCGGGCGGCGCGGTTTGCGCTTGGCCTTGCTGTCCTCGGTGCCAGCAGCTCGCGGCCCGCCGGGCCGGCCGCCGCCTTGGTTCTCGGCCGCACCCGACTCCCGGCCGCCACCGAACCAGGACACCGGCTCACCGCCGAACCCGGGTGCGGCGTTCTGTCCGCCCAGGCCGGCCGAGGGCGTGGCCGGGCCGGGCCTTCCCGCGCCGGCCGGGCCGGGTTGGCCGGTGCCTGTGCTGAATCTCCCGGGGCCCGCTGGGCCGGGTTGTCCGGCGCCGAAGCCCGGTCCGCCGGTGTGTCCGGCGACGGGGGGACCCTCCCCCGGGGCGCCGAGCTTGAGGGTTCTCCGCGGGGCCGGTGGCGGTTCGGCAGGTGCCTCGGCCTTGACGACCGGCTCCCGAACCGCCGGCGCCGGCGTGACGCGCCGGGCCTCCTGGAACTCCTCGCCACCGAGCGCGAGGGTGGCGGGCTTGGCGATCGGGCGGCCGGCGGGCCCGGCCTGCTCGGCGCGTTCCTCGGCGGCCTGCTTGACGCGCTCGTCCATGGCCTGCTTCTCGCGCTCCTGGCGCTCGAGCATCTCGGTGACCTGCTTGTCGATCTCCTCGGAGCGCCGGGCGCAGTCACCGAGCGCGCGGAGCCCGTTGGTGGTGATCGCGTCGAGCCGGCGCTGCGTGGCGTCGTGGTCGATCTCGTACAGGGACATCGCGCCTCACTTGTTGTCGAGATCGTCCTCGCCGAGCACGCCGTGCATGCTGTAGACCGGATCGCCGTTGTCGAACAGGTCGCCGTGGACACTCCAGCCAGTGCCGGCCCGCCCGCTCTCGGCGTTGTCGCCGGCTCCGGCGCCGGCCATCATGGGCATCCCCGCGCCGGCCGACGCGGCCGGGTCACCGTCGCCGGCAGTGGCCAACCCGGCCTCGCCGGTCGGCTGGTCGGGGACGAGCACCCCGGACACCGACCCGCTCTGGTCACCGGCCCAGGCTTGCGCGGACGTGGCCTGAGACCCGCCCTCCACCTCGCCGGAAGCCGGCTCGGGTGCGGCCGAAGTGGCCGGCTCGGCAGTGTCGGGCGTTTCGGCGGGCACCTCAGCGGCGGACCCGGCCTCGACAGGCTCGGCGGGCGGCTCATCCGCTGCCGGCTGTGCCTCGGCCGGCTCGCCGGCCGCCTCGCCGGTGGGTGACTCACCGGCGCCGGACCCGTCGGCGGTCGGCTCAACGGCCCCAACAGCAGCAGACCCGTCGGCGACATGTTCGGCATCGTCCGGCGCGCCTGCGGGCGGCTCGCCGTACTCGTCGGCAGCCGGGGCGCCGGCGCCGGATCCATCGGCCGGCGGGTCGGCAGCGGACTCGTCGGCCACGGTCGAGTCGGCCGGCTCGGCCGCCGGCGGGTCGGTCGCGGCGGGAGGCTCGCCGGCAGGTTGCTCACCAGCGGGCGGCTCCGTTGCCGGCGAGTCACCGGCCGTGGGATCACCCGAGTACTCATCGGCATCGGCCGGTGGCTCACCGGGAGACGCGTCGGCTGTGGCCGGCTCCGGTTCGACCGGTTCGGTCGGTTCGCCGGCAGGCGGCTCGCTTGGCTCATCGACGGCTGACTCATCGTCGGTGGGCAGCCCGGGCGCCGACCCATCCGCCACCTGATCGGCTTCGGTCGGCTCGCTCACGGGTGCCGCGGCGGATTGCTCGTCGGTTTGCTCGTCGACGGCCGGAGCGGCTTCGGGAGACTCGTCGGTGGGTGGCTCATCCGCCGTCGGGTCGTCCGCTGGTTCGGCCGCGGCGGCGGAGCTTGCGGGTGTCCTGCCCGCGGGCACGTCATCCGGCAGCGCGTCGGCGGCGGCCGGTGGCTCCGACTGGGTGGGGGCGGCGCTCGCGGCAGGGGTCGGCGGCGACGGTGCCGGCGCGCCGGCCGGTGGGTCGTCGGTGAAGTCGAGGGTGTAGGTCGTCGGCTTGTCGGTGCCGTTCTCGACCGTCACCGTGATCGTGCCCTGGTCGAACAGGGAACGCTCCGCGGTGATCTTCAGGTCGCCGTTCTCGATCACGCATTTGCCGTTCGTGCCCGCGGGCACGTGCTCGGCGCCCGGGTCCGCCGCCGGGCGGCCCTCGGCAGGCATCGGCGACAGGCCGCTGGCCGCGTCGAAGTCGAGGTCGTAGGTCTTGGCCTTGCCGGAGCCGTAGTCGACGGTGACCTTCACATCGCCCTCGCCGTCGGGGCTGGTCACCGAGATGGTTCGGTCGCCGTCCTTGATCCGGACGGACTCGTCGGCCGGCGGCTCGGCAGCGGCCGGGTCGGTCGAGGCCGGGTCGGCGGGTTCCGGCTCCGCCTCGGGCGCGGGCTCCACCGGGGCCGGCTCGGGCGCGGGGTTCGGCTGCGGCGGCGGCATCACGGCCTCGGGACTGCCACCACCTGGGTAACCACCGCCACCAGGGCCGGGGTCACCACCGCCGCCAGGGCCCGGGTCGCCACCAGGGCCGGGGGCGCCGCCCTGCCCGGGGTCACCACCGCCGGTCGAGCCGGGCACCGACAGGTGGGAGAAGACGCTGGCCTCGGCCAGGATCCGGAGGTTCTCGAGCGAGGCGTCGTATGCCTCGCCGACGAACTTCCGCACGGCGTCGGCCTCGTCGCAGTAGGCGTTGATCCTGCCGTGGATCGTCTCGCGCTCCGTGTCCGCCTCACCGACGATGAACCGGTACTGGCTCACGACGACATCCGAGTCGTCGGTGCAGTCCCACTTCTCGAGGACGTCGTTGAACAGGTGGTTGGTGGTCAACCTGTCCTGAATGAGCGCGGCAATCCCGGGAAAGTCGTAGTAGCAGCCGCCGATGTGGGTGGAGACGCAATGTTCCGCCAGATATCGGCCGCTGGCCCCCGACATCTTCCACCAGTCGGCGGGCTTCGAAACGCGGTGCCACGTGAAATGCGTGTCCAGGCAGTCGTTCCGATATTCCAGATACATCGTGCGGATGTTCGACATCGCGGTCTCGAGGCCCGCGGCGGTGGTCGCGACGGCCGCCTTGTAGTCGTCGAGCGTCTTCTCGAGCTTCTCGATGTTCGCGCGGAAGGCGTCGTACGACTCGCCTTTCCAGTCCTGTGCCAGCCGTTCCTTGCCGTCCTTGACCACGAACGAGATGTTGCCGATCGCCGCGGCGAGGCCCTTGAGCTTGGCTACGTCCTTGCTGATCTTGCCGAAGGCCAGGCCGCCGAGCCGGCTGTGCCGTTCCTGTGCCGATGTCGCGAGCTTGATGCCGAGAACGTCCTCGTAGGCCGGAATCGTCTCACCGACGGCCTTGTCGATGGCCTCGTCGCCGATGAGGTCCTTCGAGTGCTCCTCACCATCGATGGCGATATCACTGTTGTCGATCGCCGGCGCCGCGTCGGGGAGCTGGAACCTCATTCCTCGCTCCCGAGCCGGCTGTCGATCTCCTTGATGTTCTTCAGGCCGGAGGACTCCGCGCTGACGACCACGTCCGCACCCTGGGACAGCTGGCCGCTGACCTCGGAAAGGTGCGCGGTGAGGTTGCCGAGGTCGGCCGCGATCGCGGCCATGTACTTGTCGTACTTCGCGCCCTGGTCGTCTTTCCACGAGTTGCCGAAATCGGCCGCCGTCGCGTCCTTCGCCCCCATCTTCGCCTGGATCTGCTCGACCTGGCTCGCCGCTTCCGCGATGACCGCGGCATACGCGCGGACGGCATCCGGATCGTGCTCCATACCTCCCGCCATGGCGTGTCCCCCTCAGTAGACCGAGTCGACAGGCACGGATCGTACGCCCGTGCACACTGTTAGCAACATAGCGAGAAGGCCTTCCACGCATGGGCGAACCAGTGGATCCGCGACCGAAACCTACAGGTCAGCCGGCTGCGGAGACGACACCTACCAATCGTCGGGCTGCGGACTCGGCGGCCTCGTGGGACGGGGCCTCGACCATCACCCTGACGAGCTGCTCGGTGCCGGACGGGCGAAGGAGCACGCGACCGGTCTCGCCCAGCTCGGCCTCCACGGCGGCGACCGCCTCGGACACCGAGTCGGACGCGGCGACCGCGGCCTTGTCGGTGACCTTCACGTTCACCAGGACCTGCGGCAGCCGGGTCATCACGCCGACGAGATCGGCCAGCGAACGCGACGTGGCGGCCATCCGGGCCATAACGGACATCGCGGTGAGCAGACCGTCGCCGGTCGTCGCGTAGGTCGGGAAGACCACGTGGCCGGACTGCTCGCCCCCCAGCGACAGGCCTGCCTGGCGCAGCTCCTCCAGCACGTAGCGGTCGCCGACCGCGGTGGTGCGCAGGGTGACGTCGTTGTCGCGCATCGCGAGGTGCAGGCCCAGGTTGCTCATGACGGTCGCGACCAGGGTGTCCTCGGCGAGCGCGCCGGACTCCTTCATGGCCAGCGCGAGCACCGCCATGATCTGGTCACCGTCGATGGCCGCCCCGGCCGCGTCGACCGCGAGGCAGCGGTCGGCGTCGCCGTCGTGGGCGATCCCTAGGTCGGCCTGTTCGGCGAGCACCGCCGCGCGCAGACCGTCGAGATGGGTCGACCCGCAGCCGTCGTTGATGTTCTCGCCGTCGGGCAGCGCGTGGATCGCGATGACCTCGGCACCCGCCTCGCGGTAGGCCTGCGGTGCCGCGGCCCAGGCGGCGCCGTTGGCGCAGTCGACGACCACCCGCAGGCCGTCCAGCCGGTTCGGGAGCGCCTTGAGGAGGTGCTCGAGGTAGCGGTCGAGCGCGTCGCTGATGTCGTAGATCCGGCCGACCCCGGCGCCGGTCGGGCGGCTGAACGTGGCGCCGACCGCCGCCTCGATCTCGTCCTCGATCGTGTCCGGCAGCTTGTGCCCGCCGGCGGCGAACAGCTTGATGCCGTTGTCGGGCATCGGGTTGTGCGAGGCGGAGATCATGACGCCGAGATCGGCGTCCAGGTCGCCGACCAGGTGTGCGATCGCCGGCGTCGGCAGCACACCGACCTGCATGACGTCCGCACCGGCCGAGGTGAGCCCGGCGGACACGGCCGCCTGCAGCATCTCGCCACTCGCTCTCGGATCCCGGCCGACGACCGCGACCGGCCGGTGTGAGCTGTCGTGCTCGGCCAGCACTCTTGCCGCCGCGGCCGCGACCGATATGGCCAACTCGGGGCCGAGATCGCCGTTGGCGAGTCCACGAACCCCGTCGGTACCGAACAGGCGCGCCATCGTTGGGGAACCTCCCAGACGGTAGAAGCAATGAACGCCACGCCTGGTGCATCGTTCGCACCTGGCGTGGCGTTCATCGCATGGCTAAAGCGTGACCCCGACCCTTCAGCTACTACGGAGCGTCAGCGCTTGCTGTACTGAGGCGCCTTGCGGGCCTTCTTCAAGCCGTACTTCTTGCGCTCCTTGACCCGCGGGTCGCGAGTGAGGAAGCCGGCCTTCTTGAGCGCCGGACGGTCCTCGATGTCGATCTCGATGAGCGCGCGGGCGATCGCCAGGCGCAGCGCGCCGGCCTGGCCGGTGATGCCGCCGCCGTTGAGGTTCGCGCGGATGTCGAAAGCCTCGGCCTTCTCGAGGATGACCAGCGGCTCGCGGATGAGCTGCTGGTGCACCTTGTTCGGGAAGTACTCCTCGAGCGACTTGCCGTTCAGCACGAACTTGCCGGTGCCGGCGACCAGCCGCACGCGAACGACGGCCTCCTTGCGCCGACCGACGGTCTGGGCGGTCTCCCCGGTCACGCGCGGCGTGGCGGGCTTGGCCTCCGGCTCGGCGGCGCTGGTCTCAGGGGTAGTCAATGGTCCTCGCTTCGTGCTGGGGTGCGGCTCGGCTTACCGGCTGACCTTGGCGATCTCGAACGGCTTGGGCTGCTGGGCGGCGTGCGGGTGGTCCGGGCCGGCGTAGACCTTGAGCTTCTTGCCCTGGGCGCGGCCGAGCTTGTTCTTCGGCAGCATGCCCCTGACCACCTTCTCCAGCAGCCGCTCGGGCTTGGTGTCCAGCAGCTCGCCGAAGGACTGCTTGCGCAGGCCGCCGGGGTAGCCGCTGTGCCGGTAGGCGAACGCCTGGTCGCGCTTGTTGCCGGTGAGCACGACCTTGTCCGCGTTGACGATGACGACGAAGTCGCCGGTGTCGACGTGCGGCGCGAAGGTTGGCTTGTGCTTGCCGCGCAGCAACGTGGCGACATGCGAGGCAAGCCGACCGAGCACCACGTCCTCGGCGTCGATGACATGCCAGGTGCGGTCCACCTCACCGGGCTTCGGACTGTACGTGCGCACGGATCTACCTCGTCGTCATTTGCGTCTGGGTGCCTGCGCGGGCCTGCGCGGGCATATGCCCACGCCGCGCAACAATGATAGAAGATACCTGCCTGTTCCGAGCAGGGTCAAAGCGGCCCCCTCCCCGGGTCCCACCCTGGCCGCTACGGTGCACCGGGGCAGCAGGTTGCGGCGCGGCCGAAGGGGTGTCATGGCTATCGGAGGACCAGGGCGTGTCGGTGCGCTCGCCGCCGTCGCGCTGCTCATCCTGTCCGGCTGCGCGCGGCCGACGACCGGCACCCCGGCGCCGGACCGGGCGGCCGCCGACTCGATCACGGTCGAGGCCGGCATCAAGGCGTTCCAGGACCACTTCGCCAACCTCGGCGACGAGCACGCGAAGGTCTTCAACTTCCTCAACTACGGCGACACCAAGTACACCACCGAGCACGAGTCCTACAAGCTCGGCGACCCGCCGATGACCGTGCTCATGCGGCGCCGGGACGAGGACGCGGACTCGTCGGCGATCCTGCACCCGCCGGACGACCCGATGGACTACGTGCGGCTCGACTCGAAGCACGCGCACCTCGCGCCGACGCCGTGGGTGGCGGTGCCGACGCTGTACGAGGGCGGGTTCCAGACCTGCTTCCTGCTGACCGCGTGGCTGGCGTGCCATCTGGACAACGCGATCACGCAGACGACGCTCGACGCGCCGGACCGGCAGCCCGCGCGGGCGCAGCGGACCGACGACGGGGTCGAGGTGACCACGGGCGCGCTGCTCGGGCTGATGATCGACGAGGGGTTCATCACCATTCCGGAGGACCAGCGCTCCGGGGTCACCGCGTCGATGCGTGACGAGGTGGTGCCGGTGGTGATCCGGCTCACGCCCGACCTGGAGTTCACCGGATTCGAGATCCGGGGGAAGGTGACCGACGGGGACGCGGAGCCGCTGGAGCTGCAGGTCGGCTACGAGGTGGTCGGCGGGTCGAGCGAGGGCGACTTTCCCGCGAAGCCCGACGCCGGCGAGCTGACGACGATCACGGACGAGACGGCGGCGGACAAGTTCTGGACGAACTTCAACACCCGGGACCCGGCCTGAGGTTCCGCCCGCCCGGCCCGCAAGGCGGGGGTGCCCCTGGCCTCCGGCCCCCGGTAAGCACGCTACGGGCGGGCACCGACGGTTCTCGGGGACCGGCGAGCTGCCTGTGGACCGCCGCGGGAGTGTCCACTTCGGAAAGGCTGGAGACAGCTGTGGGGCCCGGGAGGATGTCCCGGGCCCCACGGCAGATCCTGCGTCAGCTCACCAGCGGTTGGTGTTGGTCCTCTCACCGGCCGTGTAGTCGTCGGCGGCCTGGTTCACGGCGGTGCCGATGGCCGCCATCACCTGCTGCAGGTCGGCTGCGGCGGAGTCCCACTTGGCCTGGTGCGCGTTGTACGCCTCGGACGCGGCACCGACCCAGGTGGAGACGAGCGGCTGCAGGTAGGACTTCAGGTCGTCGAGCGAGCCCCGGACCTTCGCCGCGTTGGAGCTGATGCTGCCGGCGGCCGACTGGAGCGCGCCGAACGAAACCTTGATACCACCATCAGGCATTTCTTAGTTCCCCTTTGTGTCTCGAAGTTCAGTGAGTGCTGTTCAGGAAAGCTCTGGGTGTCTGCGTCAGCCGTCGAGCTGCGAGGACAGGTTGCCGAACGCGTCCAGCTTCGTGTCTTCCTGAGTCTGGTACTCGGACCCGGCTGCCTGCAGCTGCTCGGCGATGGCCTCGAGGGCCTGGTTCAGCTTGTCGCTGTCGTCCTTGAAGCGAAGCATCATGTTGTTGAACGCGGTGGCCGCGGCGCCCTTCCAGGAACCCTCCAGGCCCATGACCACGTCCATGGTCTGCTTCAGCGTGGCGTCGACGTCTTCCCTCACCGAGATCACCTTCGCGTGGGCGTCGGTGAACTGGGAAATTTCTCCTGTGTAACCGTCAGGCATTTGGGAGCTGCCCCCTTCATCTCTTCGGCGGGTCGTACGTCCCTCTTGGTTCGTACGCCTCTTGCGACGTAGACCCTGCCACGTCCGGTTCCACATTGTCGCCACCTGATCGGAGGTCGTTGCGAGCGTGAACGCCGGACCTCGAACGTTCGGGGTTCGTGGTGAATGGACGAGGCGGTGACCAGAAGCTCGCCGCCGCAACGACGGTTGCCCCCGCGACCCCGCAAAACGATGCTTTAGCTGGGGGTTTGCTCGTCCGAGAGCTCGAAGACGGAGTCCGGGAAGGCTTCCGGACGGTAGGATTCGACGGTCGCATCCATAAGGATTCGCTGTTGCGAAAAGTCCTCGTTCTCGTCACTCGGGCGAGTGTTCTCCTTCGCCGGTGACTCGGTCCCCGCCCGGTCCGGCCCACCCTCGCTCGTATCGGCGGGACCCTCGCCGACGCTCTCGTCGGGGGCGTCGTCCAAGTCGACGAGCAGCTGGTGCTGGGAGAAGTCGTCGTCGTCCGGCCTGGGCTCTGGCTCGGCCACCGGCTCGGCGGGCAGGCGCGCCATCAGCCGGTCCGCGTCCGGGAGCTCCGGCACGGGCAACCCGTTGGCGTCGCGGAACTTCGCCGCCTCGTCCCGCGGCTCGACGGTGGTCGGCTCCACCTGACCGCGGTGAACTCCGCGCAAGCGTCCCGTTTTCGCCTGCTCGGTGAGCTCCTGGTTGCGCTTGCGGAAGTCGCCCGACTGTGCCTTGGCCTCACCCGTGGCGCGGCGAGCCCTGGTGAGCGCGGCCGAGACCTCGGCCGTGAAGCGCGCCCTCGCAGCGCGGAAACCGCCGTCCTGCCCCGTCATGTCGGCACCTCCGCGGGCGAGCGTAGCGACGGATCACCCGGTAACGGTCAACGTTCGCACAACGGTCTCACATGCTTGGGCCACCTGGTCCCGCCCGTCGCCGCCGTTCGCGTACTGGCAGCCGACGCTCACCTGGGTCCGGCCGTCGAACAGCACGTACCAGTCCACCGTCGCGCCGCTGAGCGTCTCGCGGTAGGTGATCACGTCCCGGCCGGCGAACGACGCCCCGTCGTCGAAGTCCGCGAAGGTCTCGCCGGCCTGGTCGAACTCGGTACGCAGCCGGTCCACCGCACGGGCGCGGTCGGCCGTGCTGTCGAACGACAACCGGATCTCCTCGACGAGCACCCGGTCGTCGCCGGTCTCGCGGCCGGTCGGCTTGAGCTCGGTGCGCAGCCGGTCCGGGTCGCCGCCGGTCTGCAGCCACCCGTCCGGCAGCGCGAACTGGTACTCGTACTGGGCGATGACCCGGCTCGGCGCCGGCCCCGGTGAGGTCGGCCGGGCCTGCGGCTCCGGCTGGCCGCCGCTGAGCGCGACCACGAGCACGATCACCGCGACCACGACGGCGGCCGCGGCCCCGCCGGCGACCAGCAGCTTGGTCCGCCCGACCGGCGCGGCCGGCGGCCGTGGCGGGGGCAGGACGGGCGGCGGGGTGCGCGGCG
>NZ_WHTD01000214.1 GCF_009379765.1 Actinophytocola sp.
CGCAGCTGGCGGTCGAGGTCGGCGAGCAGAAGCTGGCGGAGCAAGCGGCCAACTACGGCATCGGCCAGACCGACCTCACGATCCCGATGTCGGTGGTGCCCTCCTGCATCGGCTCGCTGTCCGACGGCAACTGCCTCAACATCGCCGACCGCCCGTCGCTGTACCAGAGCGGCATCGGCCAGAAGGACGTCCGGCTCACCGCGCTCGAGAACGCGGTCATCGCCGCCACCGTCGCCAACGACGGCGTCCGGATGCGCCCGCAGCTGGTCCAGCAGGTCCTCGCGCCGGACCTCGCGGTCATCTCCGACTACGAGGAGGAGGACGAGGGCAACGCGATCTCGTCGGGCAACGCCGAGCAGCTGCGCGACATGATGATCCTGTCCGAGGAGCACACCGGCGGCGAAGGCAAGCGGGACAACCTCACCATCGCCTCCAAGACGGGCACCGCCGAGACCGGCGCGGACCCCAAGAACACCCCGCCGTTCGCCTGGTATGTGGCCTTCGCGCCGGCCGACAACCCCAAGGTCGCGGTCGCAGTGGTGGTAGAAAGCAGGGACGTCGCGGCCACGGGCGGCAAGCTCTCCGCCGCCGTCGGTCGGGCCACCATCAACGCCGCTCTGGCCGGGGGGAACTGAGCAACCATGCTGACGTCAGGCCAGCTCCTCGCCGAGCGGTACCGGCTCTCGCGCCGGATCGCCGTCGGCGGCATGGGCGAGGTCTGGGAGGCGGCCGACACCCGGCTGGACCGGCGGGTGGCCATCAAGGTGCTCAAGCCGGAGCTGTGCGGGGACGCGGAGTTCCTGCACCGGTTCCGTACCGAGGCCCGCACGACGGCCTCGCTCAACCACCCCGGCATCGCCGCGGTGCACGACTACGGCGAGACCGCGTCCATCGTCGACGGTCCAAAGGACACCGCCTACCTGGTGATGGAGCTCGTCGGGGGCGACCCGCTCGCGGCGATCCTCGCCAAGGAGCGGCGGATCAGCGCCGACCGCGCGCTCGAGATCCTCGAGCAGGCCGGCAACGCGCTGCAGGCCGCGCACGAGCGCGGCTACGTGCACCGCGACGTCAAGCCCGGCAACATCATGGTCACACCCACCGCCGACGGCCGGATCGTCGTGAAGCTCACCGACTTCGGCATCGCGAAGGCCGCCGACGCCGCCCCGGTCACCCGTTCCGGCATGGTCATGGGCACCGCCCACTACATCGCGCCGGAACAGGCGCTCGGGCACGAGGCGGAGCCGGCGAGCGACGTGTACTCCCTCGCCGTGGTCGGCTACGAGTGCCTCGCGGGGCACCGCCCGTTCCTGTCCGAGAACGCGGTGACCGTCGCGATGATGCACATCCGGGACATGCCACCGCCACTGCCGCCGGACGTTCCGCCGCACGCGCGCGCGGTCGTCGAGGCGACGCTGGCGAAGGACCCGGCACAGCGCTACGGCAGCGGAGGCGAGTTCGCCGCCGCGGTGGCCGCGGTGCGTGCCGGGCACCCGCTGCCGGCGCCGTCCGGCAGGGCGCTCACCCCGGCTCAGCACGGGCCGGCTAGCGCGAGCGACCCGGCGCTCCTGCCGGTCGGCCCGCCGTCGGCGTCGCACCAGGCACCGGGCACCGGTTCGTTCCCATTGGGTCCACCCCCGCAACCGCGGCGGAACCGGACCGCGATGTGGATATTGCTGGTGATTCTGGCAGTGGTTCTGTTGACGTTGGCGGGCTTCGGGCTCGCCGCGTTGCTGGACGGGGAACGCGACACGGGTGGCCGTGCGGGACCGGAGTCATCGGCCCCGGCGGGCAACGAGGACAATGACGGCGGCAACGGCACCGGTGCCGAGCCTGGGAACACGCCGATGCCGAGCCACGGCGCGACGGATCCCAGCGCCCCGGGCCAGTTCGTCGAGGTGGACGACCGCAAGTACATCGGCCGTCCCGCGTCCTACGCGGCGGACAGCCTGGAAAGGTCCGGACTGGTTCCGGTGGTGCTGGCGGAGGACGGTCAGCCGCCGCGGGATCTGGACAATTGCACGGTCATCAAGGTAGACGCCGACCGGCCGTTGCTGCTTGGTACGGAGGTTCCGGTCTATTGCGAAGAAGAATGAGGACCTCCGCGATGAATCCCCTTGGTCGGGAGCACGGGTCGGGCATGATTGGCGCACACGCCGCACATCCGCAGACGAGGATCGAGACGACATACCGATGACCACTCCGAGACTGCTCTCCAATCGGTACGAGCTGGGCGAGGTGCTCGGCTACGGCGGCATGTCCGAGGTGCACAAGGGTCGCGACGTCCGCCTCGGCCGGGATGTCGCCGTCAAGGTGTTGCGCGCCGATCTCGCGCGCGACCCGCAGTTCCAGGAGCGGTTCCGTCGGGAAGCACAGAACGCCGCGGCGCTGAACCATCCGGCGATCGTCGCCGTGTACGACACCGGCGAGACCAGGACCGAGCACGGCCCGCTGCCCTACATCGTCATGGAGTACGTGGACGGGAAGACGCTGCGCGACATCGTGAAGACCGAGGGCCCGCTGCCCGGTCAGCGCGCGATGGAGATCATGGCCGACGTCTCCGCGGCGCTGGACTTCTCCCACCGGCACGGCATCGTGCACCGGGACGTCAAGCCCGCCAACGTGATGATCACCAAGACCGGCGCGGTCAAGGTGATGGACTTCGGCATCGCGCGCGCGGTGGCCGACGGCCAGGCCGCGGTCACCCAGACCGCCGCGGTGATCGGCACCGCCCAGTACCTCTCGCCCGAGCAGGCTCGCGGCGAGGCGGTGGACGCGCGCAGTGACGTCTACGCCTCGGGCTGCGTGCTGTTCGAGCTGCTCACCGGCGAGCCGCCGTTCACCGGCGACTCCCCGGTCGCCGTCGCCTACCAGCACGTCCGGGAGGACCCCAAGCCGCCGTCTTCGCTCAACGGGCGGGTCTCGCCCGCGCTGGACGCGATCGTGCTGAAGGCCATGTCCAAGGGCGCGCCCAACCGCTACCAGTCGGCCGCCGAGATGCGCACCGACCTGGTCCGGGTGCTGTCCAACCAGCGGCCGCTCGCGCCGATGGTGATGACCGACGACGAGCGCACCACGATCATGTCGCAGGGTCGCCCGCCGATGGACCAGACCCGAGGCCGGCACCGCCCGCAGGCGCTCGCCAACGACTACGACGACTACGACCCGTACGAGGACGAGGAGGAGGAACGCCGGCGCCGGCGCAAGAAGGGCTGGATCATCGCCCTGGTCTCGGTGCTCGCGCTCGCCCTCATCGGGCTCGTCGCGTGGCTCATGAGCGGCGCGTTCGCCGACGAGCCGGTGTCCAACGAGGTCACCGTGCCGAACATGATCGGGCGGATCGCCGAGGACGCCCAGCGCGCGCTCAACGACCAGGGCTTCCAGGTGGACCTGCAGCTGGTGCCGTGCCAGCCGGCCGCGCAAGGCCAGAACGGGCCGTGCGGCCCCGACAACGTCGGCAAGGTCATCGACTCGAACCCGAAGCCGAACGCCAAGATGAACAAGTCCGACCGGCTCACCCTGCTGGTCGGCGCGCCGCCGGAGAAGGTCCAGGTCCCCGACGTAACGGGCCGGACCCCGGACGAGGCCAAGCAGCTGCTCGAGCAGCAGGGACTCGTGGTCGACCCGCAGCAGCAGAGCGAGGAGGTCGACGACGAGGAGGATGTCGGCAAGATCATCGGCCAGGACCCGGCCGGTGGTACGTCGGTGTCCAAGGGCAGCGCGGTGAAGCTGACCGTCGGCAAGGCCCAGGAGACCGTGTCGGTGCCGAACCTGGTCGGCCAGGACGTCGAGACCGCGCGGACGAACCTCGAGAACTTCGGGTTCGAGGTAAAGGTCAACGAGGTGTCCTCGGACCAGCCGGCCGGAAAGGTCGTCGACCAGAACCCCAAGGACGGCGAGCACCCGCCGGGCACCACGATCACGCTCGACGTGTCCAAGGGCGACCAGACCAAGCTCACGATGGTGAACCTGCAGGGGCTCACCCAGCAGGAAGCCGAGGGCAAGCTGCGCAGCATGGGCTGGACCGGGCAGTTCGACGTCAAGGACGGCCAGACCAACGACCCGACCGAGTTCCAGCGGATCATCGACCAGGAGGTCGGCGAGGGTCAGCAGTTCGACAAGGACCAGACCATCGGCATCACCATCGCCACGGAGCTCGGCAACGGTGGCGGCGGAGGTGGCGGCTGACCGATGCGGATCGCGGTCGTCTGCGCCGGGGTGATCGGTCTGGCGACCGCGGACGCGCTGCGGCGGCGCGGCGCCGAGGTGGTGTGCCTCGAGGCTGACACCATTCCCTCAGGGTGCTGACGCGGCGTCCGCGAGGGTGCGCATCTGGGCCGTCAGCTCGGCCACCCGCACCTCCGGCACGACGTGACCGCAGCCGGCCAGCCAGTTGGCCAGCATGCGGTGGCCGCCTTCGGTGAGGATCGACTCCGGATGGAACTGGACGCCCTCGACCGGCAGCTCGCGGTGCCGCATCGCCATCACGACGCCGCTCTCGGTGTGGCCGGTGACCTCGAAGTCGGCCGGGATGGTCTCCGGCAGCACGGTCAGCGAGTGGTACCGCGTCGCGACGAACGGGTTCGGCTGGCCGGCCAGCACGCCGGCGCCGCCGTGGTGGATCACGCTGGTCTTGCCGTGCAACAGCTCCGGCGCGCGGTCGACCACCGCGCCCCACGCCACGCCGATCGCCTGATGGCCCAGGCACACGCCGAGCACCGGCACCGACCCGGCGGCGCATTGCTCGACCACCTCGATGCTCGCCCCCGCCCGATCCGGTGTGCTCGGACCAGGGCTGATGAGCACACCGTCGAACCCGGCCAACGCGTCCGGCGCGGTGAGCTCGGGTTCGTCGTTGCGCCGCACGACGCACTCGGCTCCGAGCTGGGCCAGGTACTGGACGAGGTTGTAGACGAAGCTGTCGTAGTTGTCGACCACCAGCACGCGCATGCCTGACAACATTACTTCCCGACGACTCACCCCGGGGGTGTGCATGCGGCTGGCCCGACGGCTCGGCCCGGTCGACGCGACGGCCATCGGGCTCGGTTCGATGCTCGGGGCGGGGGTGTTCGCGGTGTTCGCGCCGGCCGCGGCGAGTGCCGGTGCCGCGTTGCTCGTCGCGCTGCTGATCGCCGGGTTCGTCGCGTACTGCAACGCGGTCGCCTCCGCACAGCTCGCCGCCGCCTACCCGGAGTCGGGCGGAACCTACTTCTACGGCCGGGAGCGGCTCGGGCCGTGGTGGGGCTTCACCGCGGGCTGGGGCTTCGTCGTGGGCAAGACCGCGAGCTGCGCGGCCATGGCGCTGACGTTCGCGACCTACGCGGCCCCCGACCTCGCGCGGCCGGTCGCGGTGGCCGCCGTGCTCGTGCTGACCGCGGTGAACTACCGCGGTGTCACGCGGACCGCGCTCCTCACCAAGATCCTGCTCGCGGTCGTCCTCGCCGTGCTGCTACTGGTGATCGCACTGTCCATTCCGGACGCATCGGCCGCGGGCCTGCGCGGCGACTGGTTCGCCGAGGGGCCGCTCGGCGTGCTCCAGGCGGCCGGCCTGCTGTTCTTCGCCTTCGCCGGCTACGCGCGGATCGCCACGCTCGGCGAGGAGGTGCGCGACCCGCGAACGACCATCCCGCGAGCGATCTTCGGCGCGCTGGCCGTCGCGCTCGTCGTCTACCTGGCCGTCGCGGTCACCCTGCTCGCCGTCCTCGGCCCACGCCGGCTTGCCGACTCCGCCACGCCGCTCGCCGACGCGTTGCGCGCGGCCGGTGGCCCGACCTGGATCGTGACCGTCGGCGCCGCCGCGGCCAGCCTTGGTGCCCTGCTGGCGCTCATCGCCGGTGTCGGCCGAACGACGCTCGCCATGGCCCGCAACGGTGACCTGCCGCGCCGGCTGGCCGCCGTGCATCCGCGCTTCGCCGTGCCGCACCGCGCCGAGCTCGCCGTCGCCGCGGTCGTGTGCGTGGTGGTGCTCGTCGCCGATCTCCGTGAGGTGATCGGGTTCTCGTCGTTCGGTGTGCTTGTCTACTACGCGATCGCCAACCTGGCCGCGTTCACCCAACCGCCGGCGGACCGCCGCTGGCCGAGGGCGCTGAAGTCACCGGCCTCGTGGCGTGCCTGGCCCTGGCGGTCACACTGCCGCTGGTGTCGGTACTGGTCGGGCTCGGGGTGTTCGCGGTCGGGCTCGCTGGTCGGGCGGCTACTCGGCCGTGACGTTGTTGAACGGCAGCAACGGCTCCAGCCACGGGAAGATCACGAACATCAGCAGCGCCACCACACCCACGGCCAGCGCCACCGCCGTGCCGACGCGCACTGCTGTGGGACCGGGCAGATGCCGCCAGATCCACACATACATCAGCTGATCTCCCCGAGCTCTTTCGGCCGCTCGTCCGGCTTGGCCGGATCCTTCTCCCACTGGTTGGTGAGCACCGCGTGGACGATCAGCCGCTCCTTGTCGGAGAAGCGCGGGTGGCAGGTGGTGAGCGTGAGCAGCGAGGCCATCTCGCCCTCGCTCGGTCGGGTGCCGTCCGGCTGGTGCGGGATGGGCGCGATGACGCCGCCGTTGGTGGGCAGCACAATCTCCTCGCCGACGAGCTCGGCGTACGGGCCGCCGAGCGGGCCGACGCCCTTGCACTTCGGGTCGGTGCCCTTGCCCTGCGCCCAGCCTTCCTTCTCCTCGGCGAGCGGCACCATGCGGTAGACGAACCAGCTGTACTGGGTCTCCACGACGATCGCGTCGCACGACTGGATGAGGTTGAGGTCGTTGAACGGCGCGCCCTTGCCCACCCGGTGCCCGGCGACCGAGAAGTTGCCCGGCTGGCCCGGATAGGCGGTGTCGGGGTAGTGACCGGGGCCGACCTCGAGGCTGGCCGCGCTGGTGCCCTCGACGACCGTGAAGTGGAAGTCGGCGCCGAACGAGGGGATGTAGATCTTGGCGAAGCCGTCCCCCTCGCCGAGGCCCTCGAAGTGGTCCTGCCGCGTGGGGTCGGCGGCCTGCTTGTCGTGCCACCGGTTGTCCAGCGCCGTGGTGGCGTCCCGCTGCTTGCCGGCGGAGACCAGGTCGGTCCAGTAGACCTCGTAGACCACGAACAGCAGGACGACCACGCCGAGCGTGATCAGCGCCTCGCCCACGCCGCGCACGATGGTCCGCACCCGGTCGGGCTGCTGCTCGACGGGCCCGCGCGTACGCGGTCGTGGCGAGGGGACCATGTCGCCGAGATCCCCGGAGATACGACCGGCGCCGGGACCCAGGTGCTGCACAGTGCCCACGCGCGCTCCTTTCGGTCCCCGACCTGTTGGTTCGCCGACCTACTCGGCTACGTTAACGTGTTGCCAGTGGTGGTGTTCGACAGAGCACGGTTGCTACCAAAGCTACACGTCAGGTGAGGACGGCCATGCCCAAGTCCAAGGTCCGTAAGAAGGCGGTCTACACCCCGCCCGCCGACCGCCGTACGCCGGTGAAGGTCAAGGCGGCGGGACCGTCACACCCGATCTACGTGGGTGTCATGCTCGGCGTGATGCTGTTGGGTCTGGCGTGGCTCGTGGTCAACTACATCGCGGGCGACAGCATCCCGTTCATGAAGGACCTGGGCAACTGGAACTTCGCGGTCGGGTTCGCCCTGATGATCGGCGGGCTGCTGATGACGATGCGGTGGCGCTGAGCGTTCACCTCTCGTCCACACGCGTTTCACTCGGATACACCCGTTCAGCGCAGCGTCACTGAACCACACGGGTGTAAGTCATCCCCAGTGTGGATAACCGCTGTGGATAACTCTCGTTCCCGGATCCGGAGCGTGACGTTCAGTGACCTCGCCGCAGTCCCCGCCGACCGCTCGAACCTGGGCGCCGAAGATCGAGTTGGCGGCCCTGGCGTGGGCGCTGGCGGTTGCCGCGGCCCTGTGGGCGGCGTTCGCCGATGACCCACCCGGTCGGGTGCTGCTCGGCACCGTCGCTCTGGTGTTCGCGCTCGCGGGCCTGTTCGGCGTCGTGGCGCGGCCACGGCTGACCGCCGACCCGGACGGCGTCACGGTCCGCGGGCTCACCGGCAGGCGCAGGTGGACCTGGGCCGAGGTGAACGTCCGGCTGGTGCGCACCCGCCGGCTCGGCCGCGACGTCGCCACGATCGAGCTCGACGCGGACAACGCCGTCGAGCCGGCCCTGATCGTGCTGGGCCGGCTCGACGTCGGGACCGATCCGGAGGACGTGGTGGCCGCGTTGCTGGAGCTGCGGACCTGAGTCAGTAGGCGGGGCAGTAGAAGTGCAGCCGGTCGACGACCGTGCAGTCCAGGGCGGCACCTTGCACGGCGATCGCCACGACCATCACGAGCGCGAGCACCACGCAGGCACCCACCTGCACCTGGGTTCGGCGGGCGGCCGGCGCGTAGACCATCGCGGCGGTCGTGAGCGCGCCCGCCACCAGGCCACCGATGTGCCCGAGCAAAGAGATTCCGGGCAGCGCGATGCTGAGGAAGACGTTGATCGCGATCAGCGTGAGCACCGGGGTCGGGTTCAGCTTGGCCTTGAACACGACCACCGCGATGCCGCCGAAGAGCCCGTAGACCGCGCCGGACGCGCCGGCGACCCCGCTGTCCGCGCCGCCGAACAGCATCACCGCGGTCGACCCGCCGAGAAGCGCCAGCAGGTAGACGGCCAGGAACCGGCCCCGGCCGAGCGCGACCTCGAGGTCCCGGCCGATCACCCACAGCGCGAACATGTTGAACAGCAGGTGAACCGGCCCGTAGCCGCCGTAGTTGCCGAAGTGCAGGAAGCCCGAGGTGATCAGGCGCCACCACTGGCCGTCGGAGACGAACGCGGGCACCAGCGTGCCGTCCTGGAAGATCGCCGAGCTGTTGTTGTCGACGATGCTCTGCGCCTGGACGGCGGTCAGCACGAACGCGGCCACGTTGACCGCGATCAGCACCGGCACGACGATCAGCTTGCGCGACCGGGTGGCCCGCGCGCCGCCGATCGTGCGCGGGGTGCGGACCGTCTTGGCGCCTTCGTTCACGCAGTCGACGCACTGGTAGCCGACCGATGCCTCACGCAGGCAGTCCGGACAGGCCGGCCGGTCGCAGCGCACGCAGCGGAGCCCGGTCGGCCGGTCCGGGTGACGAGCACAGGCCGGGAGGTCCTGCTGCCGGTTGACCGACACTCAGCCCTCGGAACGCTCGACGATGACCCGCTCCACGACGATGTCCTTGACCGGCTTGTCTGCCGGCGGCGCGGTCGGGGTGCCGGCGATCGCGTCGACGACGTTGCGTGACTCCTGGTCTGCGACCTCGCCGAAGACCGTGTGCTTGAAGTTGAGCCAGGTCGTCGGGGCGACCGTGGTGAAGAACTGCGAGCCGTTGCTGTCCGGGGTGCCGGGGTTGGCCATTCCGAGCAGGTAAGGACGGTTGAACTGGAGCTCGGGGTGGAACTCATCAGCGAACTGATAGCCAGGGCCACCACGGCCGGTGCCGGTCGGGTCGCCGGTCTGGATCATGAAACCGTCGATCACCCGGTGGAAGAGCATGCCGTCGTAGTACGGACCGGAGGAGTCGCCCTTGGCGTTGCGTCCCGAGTAGTCCTTGGTGCCGTCCGCCAGACCGGCGAAGTTGGACACGGTCTTGGGGGCCTGATCAGGGAAAAGGTTGACCCGGATGTCACCCTGCGACGTGTGCAGGGTGGCCGTTACCTTCACTCCAACGAGGGATCCATTGCTGTCTGCCACCCGGCCATCGTGCCATCTACAGCGAGATCGGTCGGGAAGGGGCAGGATGGTAACCGTCAGATAAAGCCACCCTGGAGCACACTATGGACGATGTGAAGGCCATGACCCGGGCCGGAGAGACGGTCGGCAAGGCCGTCGGCTCCGGCTGGCTCGCGGTCCGCCGTAGCGCCAAACGCGCCGGTCAAGCAAGTGCGGATGCCACGACGAAGGCCGCTCACGCCGCGGACCGGAAGCTGACGGAGCGCGGTGTCGCCCCGCAGCAGCTGGCTGTGGCGCTGGCCGAAAGTGCCGAGGTCGCGCGCCAAGAGGTCGTGAAGACGACGCGCCGGGCGCGCAAGAAGCTGGCGCGCAAGGCCAAGCACACCCGCAAGGAGCTCGCCAAGGCGGCGAAGCAAGCCCGCAAGGACGCCAAGAAGAGCAAGCCGGCCAAGCGGGCGTCGAAGTCGGCCAAGCAGGCCCGCAACGACGCCAAGCAGTTGACGGCGTCGTTCAAGGCCGACGCGCCCAAGCGGCGTCGCCGGTGGCCGAAGGTGATGCTGCTGGTCGTCGCCGCGGCCGGGGTCGCGTACGTGGTGCGCAGCAAGACGGCCGCTCCGGAGCCGACGCCGGTTCCCGAGCCGCGGCAGCAGGCGACCGAGTCCCCGTCGGACTCGCCGTCCGCCGAGTCGAACAGTCAGCACAACGGTCAGCCGACCCGGAAGTCGACCACCAAGCAAGGCTGACGAGAGCGGTTGCGGCCCGCCAAGGATTCGTCCTCGGCGGGCCGAGCTGTCTCTACAGACCCAGCGCGGAGATGGCTTCCTGCGCGACGACCTTGGCTTTGATCGTCTGCTCCTGGTTGGTGGTCACGACGATCGCGTTCTTGTCCTTCGCGACCGCATAGACGGCGCCCTCGTCGGTCGGCTGCGCACCCCCGGCCCACCCGCCGGCGAGCTCGGCCGGGTTCGAGCTGTCGACCGGCGCCGCCTGGTCCACGAGCGCCTTGGCGACCGCCGCATCGCCGGTGTACACGCGGACGGTCATCTGGACACCGCCGTCGGGCCGGTAGAAGAAGCAGGCCGGCGGTTGGTCGGCGGAGGTCTTGACGTCACCGACGTGCTGCCCGTTGGTGTCCTCGACGAAGCTCGCGTCGAGGTAGGGACAAGGCCCATCAGCTGAGGGCTCGGGTGCGGCAGGCGGCGCCGCACTGGTCGACTGGTCGGTGTCCGGCGTGATCACGGTCGGATCGTCCGCGGCGGGTTCGGCATTGCACGCGGCGAGCACGATCAGCAGGGGACCGAGGAACAGGGCGCGTTTCATAGGTCCGGAAGTCAATCACACGGTCGTGTGACGCCTTCCGAAGGCCGATACTGGAGCTGAGGCCCGGGGTTTCCCGACGGATGTTTGTTCGATCGCGATCACGTACTCGTGGCCTTCGACGGCCCGATCTGCACGGTGCGAACGGATCCGACGACGGCGGCCCGGCTGTGTCTCCTGCTGACGGACGCGAAGCTGCCCTGGTCGGTGGCTGGCCCCGCACCCACGACCCCTGAAGGTTCTGACCCACTCCGCGACGATCGGCCCAGCCACCGCACGTGCGGTGCACGGCCAGCTGAGCAGCATGGAGTTCGCGACCGTAGCCGTGGCGACGGAGACGCCGGGCGTGAGAGAGGCGCTGGCCGCGCCGGCGTGGGCACCCAGTTGACGGTGGTGAGCAGCCTGTCGACGCAGGCGGTACGGCACTACCTGGTGATCCACGACCTAACCGGTCATGTGAAGCGGATCAGCGCCCGCTCCGGCCCGTTCCCCGACCTGCTGCCGCCGCCTTACCTGGTGGACCAAGCAGTCCGACACCGAGGCATCCCACGCGAGTCGTGCGTGTTGCTCGTGTCCGGTGACTGTGCCCAACCCCTCGAAGCCGTGACTTCGAGGCTGGTCACGGTGACCGGCGACACGGCTGCTGTGCCCGCTGTGCCTGCTAGCGGCTGCCGTCGCCCGACGTCTCGACAAGCGGCTGGTTCGATGCGCCGCGCTGGCTGACTTCCGTACCCCGGCAAAGAGCCTGGATCCTGCTGGCCGTGCCTCCGTGATCGACAATCAGTTCGTCTGTCGCGAAGATCTCTCCGGCCTGTCGTTGCTGATCGTCGACGACGTCTACGGCAGCGGATCAACTGTCGCCGAGACGGCGCGGGCCGTGCGAGCGGCGGGCGCGGTACAGGTGGCGAGCCTGTGCGCTGTTCGAACGATGCGGTTTTAGAAGCTCCAGTCCTCGTCTTCGGGGCGTGGCAAGTCTGGCACCCGAACCCGCACCATGAGCGTTTCGATGTCCGCAGCTACCGAACGCGTAAGGGTTCGTTCCTCCGCCAGTCCCGCCTCCGCCAGGACAGCTATCCGCCGGCCCAGGTCGGCGAGGTCTCCATCGGCCGGCTGCGCGCCGAGTTCAACGAACTGGCCTGACGCTTGAACCAGCTTCCCACGCCAATCGTCAACCAACACTTGGTCACGAAGGAAGGACTCCAGGACGTCGCGGACCTCTACGATTGGTCCGAACAACGCCGTAGCCTGTTGCATGACACCACCTAAGAATATTCACGCCTCGTCCGGCTCGGAAGGGGCACGCCGAGTGATCGGCCTACGTGGTGTCGATGGCCCAGGCGGCACGACAACCCCGCTGACCTGGGCTTTCATCTGTGGTGATCTTCGTGGAGACGAGGAGAATCGAACCCCTAACCCGTGCCTTGCAAAGGTGCTTGCGACTACACGGAGCGACCTGGAGAACCAGCGCGATAGACACTGAGTGAGATTATGACCGATCTTGGCCGTGATTCCCCGGGGCTCCCCCCTCCTCCGGGCACGTGAGGGGCACGACAGGGGCACGGACTTGAGCTGTGCCGTCGTCCAGATGACGAGCTGTACGCCGTCGAAGAGCACGAGCTGTTCGGCCATCGCGGGCGCCTCCTGACAGGCAGCCGACAAGATCACTTGAGCTGGTCGGCGCCTGGTCGCCGCCGTCCCCCTCGCCCTTGCCGGTCATTAGCGCCGGGTCGTCGGTGTCAAGGGGCGAGCGAAGCTCGATCGCGTCAGCGACGCGGCAGCGCCCTTGATGCCGACGGGCCGGTGTTAAACGATCACCGGGCGTGTGAGGGGCCGGGTTTCGTGAGGCGCTGATGCCAGGGTGGCTCCTGGATGAGGTGCGTGCGTCGTGCCAGCCGGCCTGGCGACATACTGCGCCAGCGACGCGCCCTGCTTGGTTGCGTGTCGCATCAGCAGCTGGCGTCGACGTGGCTACTGTCTGGACATGAGATGGTTCGCTGCGAGCCTCTACCTGGCCGCCGGGCTGCTCCTGGGTGGCGCACTGGCAATGACGGCCCGTCGCGTCTTGAAGGAACATCGCAAGCTCGTCGAGGAGCTAGACAAGATCGACCGCATCGTCGGCGACGAGTCG
This sequence comes from Actinophytocola sp., assembly GCF_009379765.1. Classification (GTDB taxonomy): domain Bacteria; phylum Actinomycetota; class Actinomycetes; order Mycobacteriales; family Pseudonocardiaceae; genus Actinophytocola. Next base: position 13,128 of record NZ_WHTD01000214.1, read on the forward strand.
CTGTCGAACGCTGAACGGACCGAGCTGGCGAGGAAGGTCCGTGAACCTCAGTTCACCTACGGCCGACTTACGTACACCTACGAGTGTCAACGGCCAAGTTGTGGTCCCCGCTGGTGGCCAACTAGAAGTCCCCACCCCTCGGGGTTGATCAGCGTTTCTTGGTGGCGCCTCCTTGCTTGGTTCGGGCTTCGCGCATGCGGTAGGAGTCGCCTTCGGTGATGACG
>NZ_WHTD01000174.1 GCF_009379765.1 Actinophytocola sp.
CGGCACCATGTGGAAGGGGCAGCTGACCTTCGAGACGCCGATGCTGTTCAGCATCGGGTTCCTGGTGACGTTCCTGTTCGGCGGGATGAGTGGGGTGCTGCTGGCGTCGCCGCCGATCGACTTCCACGTGACCGACACGTACTTCGTGGTGGCCCACTTCCACTACGTGCTCTTCGGCACGATCGTGTTCGCCACCTACGCCGGCATCTACTTCTGGTTCCCCAAGATCACCGGCCGGTACCTCAACGAGCCACTCGGGAAACTCCACTTCTGGACCACGTTCCTCGGCTTCCACGGAACGTTCCTCGTCCAGCACTGGCTGGGCAACGAGGGCATGCCGCGGCGCTATGCCGACTACCTGCCGTCCGACGGGTTCACCACGCTGAACACGATCTCCACCATCGGATCCTTCGTCCTCGGCGCGTCCGTGCTCCCGTTCGTCTGGAACGTCTTCCGCAGCTACCGCTACGGCGAACCCGCCCTCGACGACGACCCGTGGGGCTTCGGCAACTCGCTGGAGTGGGCCACCTCCTCGCCGCCGCCCCGGCACAACTTCACCGAGCTGCCCCGGATCCGCTCCGAGCGTCCCGCGTTCGACCTGCACTACCCGCACATGGTCGAACGGGCGCACGCGGACAAGTACATCGGCCCGTTCAGCAGCCACGCCGGCAAGGAGCCACCGGCGTCACCGTGATCAGGCCTCGTTGTCGGTGCGCACCACGGCCACCGGGCACCGCGCGTGCTGCAGCAGGTGCTGGCTCGTGGACCCCAGGAGCAGACCTCGGAAGCCACCCCGGCCGCGGCTGCCCACGACGACCAGCTGCGCGTTCTCCGCGAACCGCAACAACGCGCGGGTCGGCCGTTCCCGCACGACCTTGCGCGTGACGTGTACGTCCGGGTACTCCTCCTGCCGGCCGGCGAGCCGTTCCGCCAGGGTCTCCTCGGCCTCCTGGGCCAGCGGGGTGAAGTCCAGCGCCGCCGCCCCGCTGGGGAAGGCGGTCTCCAGAACCAGATCGGTCCATGCGTGCAGCGCTACCAGCTCGGCCTGGCGAACCGAGGCCTCCGCGAACGCGAAGCCGATCGCGGCCTCGCTCAGCTCCGTACCGTCGACCCCCACCACCACCGGTCCTTCGGTGGGCGGCGCCTCGTCCCCGGGTCCGCGCACGACGACGACCGGGCATCGGGCCCGGCCGGCCAGCTCCACCGACGTGGAGCCGACGAGCAACCCGGTGAACCCGCCGAGCCCTCGGCTGCCGAGAACGAGCAGCGAGGCGTCCCCGGACTCCTTGACCAGCGCGGGCACCGAGGGCGCGACCTCGAGGACGGTGTCGATGTGCAGCCCGGGGACCGCTTGTTCGGCGGCCTGGCGAGCCTCGGCCAGCCAACCGCGGCTCTGGCTTTCCATCGCGGTGCGCAGCGTGCCCTCGTCGACGATTCCGGGTCGGTAGCCGGTCGGAACCTGGCAGGCATGAACCAGGCGCAGCCCCGTGCCTCTGCGGCCGCATCGGTCGGCGGCCCAGCGCACCGCGCGCAGGCTGCTCTCCGACCCGTCGACGCCGACCACGACGGGGCGACCCGAGATGTCGCTCATCACAAACTCCTGCGGGGTCTCAGCGCAATGCGACGGTGAGCAGGACGGCGGCATCGGTATCGGCGGTCAGGCCGTGCCGCTGCGGCGGGATGGTGACGAGCTGCCCGGGGTCGAGGGCCCATTCCTTGTCATGGGTGTGCAGGCGAACCCGCCCGACCACGACGTACAGGGTGGCGGCCGAGGGAGCGCCGTGCTCGGCCAGCTCGGCGCCTTCGGCCAGCGCGATCAGGGTCACGCGTTGCGAGGTACCGGTGACGAGGGTCCTGGAGGCTCGCTTGGTGTGCTGCTGGCGCGCATCGTCGAGCAGCTCCTTGGCCAGCTCATCCACCTGCGTGACGGACGGGTGATCGGACATCGAGTCTGCTCCAATCCGCGCTACGGCGAAACCCAGACTGTAGTCATGTCGCCGTCGATCGGCATGCCACGCGGCCGGGGCGGAGCGCTGGTCCGGCCACCCGCAGGAAGTCGGCCGGGTGGTCCGTCGCCGGTCGGGGTCCGCGCACGACACCGGGTCTCCGGTGATCTTCGCCGCGTCCACCGGTGGCAGCTGGGCGATCGCCTGCCGGACGAGGCCCGGCCGTGAACCCACGGCGGCACCAGGTTGGTCGGGTCGCACTTCGCCGTCGTCGAGTACACGTGCGCGGCGGGATCGGCGATGCCGCGCGCGAGGTCGTCGTCCGTGCCGTGCCGTGCCGTGGACGGCGGCGTGCTGGTGACCGTCCTCGCCACCCGGCCGGCCGGGGTCGGCGGCCACCTGACCGCGGAGCCGATCCCCTACGTCGAGCTGTGGGCACCGGCGAGGCAACGCACGGCTCCCGGTCGGAGACCTCCGACGTGGACAGGAGGAGTCGGCCGGTGCTCAGAGGTCGTTGCCGGCGTAGGAGAGGTTGAAGCTCTTGTTGGTCAGCGGGAAGTCCGGGACGATCGTATCCGCCAGGGCGACCGGGAGCGCGGGCCAGTTGAAGAAGCTGGGGTCGACGATCTTCACGCGGGTGAGCGTGCCGTCGGCGGCCAGCTCCACTCGGTGGGTGATCGTGCCCCGCCAGCCCTCGACCATTCCGACGCCCGAGCGTGCCGCGGTCGGGGCGGGCAGGGCCGGCTCGGCCGGCTCGGCGAAACCCTGGTCGGCGAAGGTGTTGACCAACCGGATGGACTCGGCGATCTCCTCCGCGCGGACCAGGAACCGGGACAGCACGTCGCCGTCGGTGCGGGTGTGTTCGGCGCGGGGCAGGTCGCCGAGCAGGAACGGGTGGTCGTGGCGGGCGTCGACGGCGAGCCCGCTGGCACGCGCGACGTAGCCGAGCGCGCCGAGGTCGACCGCCTGGTCCCGGGTGAGGACCGCCGTGCCGGTGAACCGGTCGGCCACGACGTTGTTGTCCAGTGCGAGGGCGACGATCTCGGCGACATCGGCCCCGATCGCGGTGAGCCGGTCGGGGTCGGGCAGTGCACGGACCGTCGCCCCGCCGGGGTGGACGGCGCCGCGCAGCAGCCGGTGCCCGGTCACCGTGTCGTTGATGCGCAGGAGCTGCTCGCGGACCCGTTGCGCGTGCGCGTTGAGGATGCCGTAGCCGACGTCGTTGCACAGCGCGCCGAGGTCGGTGACGTGGTTGTAGAGGCGCTCCAGCTCCAGCAGTATCGCCCGGATCCGCTGGGCGTCCGGCGCGACGGAGTACTGGCACGCGTCCTCGACCGCCTGGCAGAACGCAAGGGTGTGCCCGACCGCCGTGTCCCCGCTGACCCGTTCGGTGAGCTCGATCGCCTGCTCCGGCGCGCGGCCGTGGAACATCCGCTCGATTCCTTTGTGGACGAACCAGAGCCGCGCCTTGAGCTTGAGAATGGTCTCGCCGACCACGGAGAACCGGAAGTGGCCCGATTCGATCAGCCCGGCGTGCACCGGCCCGACCGGGATCTCGTACACCCCCGCGCCTTCGACCGGGCTGAACGGGAACGGACCCTCGACATCGCCGAACTCCGGTGGCTCACCGGCGTCGGCGAGCATCGGGTACCAGCCGCGCGGCCAGTGGAAGTGTCGCACCAGCCGCCTCGGCAGCGGATGACCGACGGGCACGATGCCGAACAGGTCGCGCATCTCGCGTTCGAACCGGCCGGCGGCGAAGGACAGGCCGGCGAGGCTCGGCACCGACGGATCGGCCCGGTCGAGCCGGACGTGCAGCTCGACCCGCCGGTCGGGGGCGGCGGCGGTGAACAGGTACACCGCGCGAAGCCGGTCGCCGTCCCGCTCACCGGCGTCGTGCTGGCCGGCGACCAGTGCGACCCGGTATCCCTTGTCCAGCAACGAGCTCGCGTGGGCCGGCAGCTCGTCGGCGGTGATCGTGAGCGCGGTGCGGCGGTACCCGGCGGGGTCGCCGGGCGGACCGGGCGTCGGCGCTGTCACGGGGTCCCTCCCACGGTCTCGGCGGCCAGCCGCAGCAGCGTGGCCAGGGGTTCGGCGGCGACGCCCAGCACCGCGCACCCGACCAGGCCGCCCAGCAACGCGGCGGTCGTGCCGGCGGGCAGCCGGTGTGTCGCGGTGGCCGCGCCCGGTCCACCGGGCGGGTCGTTCGGTGGGTCGCCGAGCAGCATCCGGCTGGTGTGGCCGATCAGCGCGACGGCGATGACCACCACGAGAGCCAACGCGACCGCGGTCAACCAGCCGAGCCCGGCCGCGAACCCGGCCCTGGCGATGCCGAGCTCGCTCGCGAACAGGCTGAACGGCGGCAGGCCGATCAGCGCGAGCACGCCGACCCCGATCGCACCCGCCAGCACGGGATGTCTCACTACGAGCCCGCGGACCGGCGCGATGCTCGATCCTGCAAGCAGATCATCGGTGTCGATCCGGCTGGAACCGGTGAGCTGGAGGACCCGCCCGGCGCCCAGGAACAGCACCGCCTTGGTCAACCCGTGGCCCAGGATGTGCAGCAGCACCGCGGCCAGCGCGAGCGGGCCGCCGACGGCCGCACCGAACGCGACGAGGCCGAGGTGCTCGATGCTGGAGTACGCCAGCATCCGCTTGTAGTCCCGCTGACCGAGCAGCAGCGACGCCGCGACGACCAGGGACGCCACCGCGAGCACGGCGAGCAGCACGCGGGCGAACCCGGTCCCGAGCGCGGCGTCGGAGATGCCCTTGACCCGCAGGATCGCGTAGAAGGCGACCGACAGCAGCACCCCGGACATCAGCGCGGACACCGGGGCCGGCGCCTGGCTGTGCGCGTCGGGCAGCCAGGCGTGCAGCGGCGCGAGCCCGGCCTTGGTGCCGAACCCGACGACCAGCAGCACCACCGCGATCCGGGTGACCCCGTCGTCCAGGCCGGCCGCGTGCGCGGTGAGCGACGCCAGGTCCAGCCCCGCTCCCCCGGGCGCGTGCGTGGCGGCGAAGTTGAGCACGACGGTGCCCAGCAACGCGAGCGCGATGCCCGCCGAGCAGATCACCACGTACTTCCACGCCGCCTCCACCGCGGCGCGGGTCCGGCGCTGCCCGACCAGGAACGCGGTGACGATCGTGGTGGCCTCGACCGCCACCCACAGCACCCCGAGGTTCGCGGCCAGCACGGCGAGGGCCATCGCGGTGAGGAACAGCTGGACGAGCAGGCTGTGCCGGCGGGCGGTGCGGTCGGTGGCCCGGCCCGCCTCGATCTCGGCACGCAGGTAGGCGGGGGTGGCGAGGGCCGCGAGCAACGCGACCGCGCCGATCACCACGAGCATGAACGCCGACAGCGCGTCCACCCGGACCAGTCCCCCGGCGGCGGTGTAGGCGCCGGAGTCGACCACCACGACCGCGGCGCCGACCGCGGCGAGCAGCACGAGCCCCGCGCTCGCGGCGGCGGCCCAGGCGGTGCCGCGGTGCCGGCCGCGCACCGCGTGGCCGAGCGCGCCGAGCATCGGCACGACCAGCGGGGCGAGTATGAACACGGTCATCATCAGTCCCGCAGCTCCCGGAGCTCGTCGAGGTCGGTATCGCCGAACGCCTCCCGCATCCGCACGGTGAGGATCTGCAGAACCAGCAGGGCGAGCAGCACGTCGAGCGAGACGCCGATCTCGACGATCAGCCCGACACCTGCCGTGGTGAGGAAGCCGACCGCGGTGATCCCGTTGTCCATCAACAGGAACCCGACCAGCTGGGACAGCGCGCGGCGCCGGGTGACCAGCACGAAGAAGCCGATCAGCACCACGGTCAGGCCGATCGGGATCGCCTGCGTCGCCGCGGACGGCGCCAGTGCCACCAGCGGGCGGGACACCGCGTAGGCGAGCAGCGTCAGCGCCGCGGCGACCAGCAGCGAGGCGGACACGTTGACCAGCGGCCTGGTCTCCCGCTGGGTATCGCCGGACGCCGCGAGCGCGCGCCGCAACAGGTGGGGCAGCACACCGGCCCGCAGCACCAGGATCCCGGCGGCCACGCCCCACAGCTCGCCGGAGCTCTCGTGCGTGGCCAGCACCGCGACGAGCGCCGCCAGGACGACCCCCTGTACCGCGAACACCCGGATGAGCACGGCGACCTCGCGCCGCCACAGCACCAGGACCGACGTCAGCAGCAGACCGCCGCAGGCGAGGTCGAGCAGCTGCACGTACAGCGTCTCGTTCACGGTATCTCCCCGCAGGCTCTGCGATGCCGTTCACGGTCATTCCGTGACATCGGTTCGTTCGGACGCTCGGTCACGACGTTTCCCCTTTCAGGCCAGGAAGAACGAGGCCGCGACCGCCAGCAGGGACAGCAGGAACGAGCCGGCCAGCAGCTCCGGCACCCGGAACAGCCGCAGCTTGGCCACGAACACCTCGGTCGCGGCCAGGACGGCGCCGAGCAGCCCGACCTTGACGACCAGTGCCGCCACTCCGACGGCCACCGCGCCCGCGGTGGCCGTGGTCGCGATGCCCCACGGCAGGAACAGGTTCGCCAGCAGTCCGAGCAGCACCGACAGCCGCATCGCCGACTCCAGCTCGACGAGCGCGAGGTCCGGACCGGCGTACTCCAGCACCATCGCCTCGTGGACCATCGTCAGCTCGAGGTGCGTGGCGGGGTTGTCCACCGGCAGCCGGCCCGTCTCGGCGACGATCACCACGACCAGCGCCACGGCGGCCAGCAGGCTCCCCGGCGAGATCACCCGGATCGGGTCGTGCAGCGTGGCGGACACGATGGCACCCAGGTTGGTCGAGCCGACCCGGGCGGACAGGGCGAAGATCGCCACGAGCAGCGTCGGCTCCACCAGCGCCAGGATCGTCATCTCCCGGCTGGCGCCCATCCCGCCGAACGCCGTGCCGGTGTCCAGGCCGGCGAGCGCGAGCGCCACCGCGCCCAGGGCCAGCAACGCGACGACCGCGAACAGGTCGGCGACCGGGTCGACCGCGGAGGCGGTGGTCACGAACGGAACCACGACCGAGACGACCACCGTCGTCGCCACCAGGACCAGCGGTGCGATCCGGAACACCTCGGTGGTGCCGCGCGGCTCGACCGGCTCCTTGCGGAACAGCTTGCGCAGGTCCCGGTACGGCTGCCAGGCGCCGGCACCGGAGCGACCCTCCAGCTTGGCCCGCACCTGCCGCATCAGCCCGACGAGCAGCGGTGACCCGGCGACGACGAGCACCGGCTGCACGATCCCGCCGACCAGCCCCAGGGTATTCACGACGCCCCCTCGCAGGCTCGGTGCCGCCGCCCGCGCTCGCCCTGTGTCAACCGTTCACTCGCAAGCTCGCCCTGTGTCAACCGTTCACTCGCAAGCTCGCCCTGTGTCAACCGTTCACTCGCAAGCTCGCTCACCGGGTCGCCGCCAGCAGGACCAGCAGCCCGCACACGGCGTAGAAGCCGTAGCCGAGGTAGCGGTGCACGCTTCCGGTGGCGAGCCGGCGCCCGGCCCGGCCCCACGCGGCCAGCACCGCGAGCGCGGGTTGGTAGAGCTTGCGCTCGATCCGCTCGGGCACCCGCCTGCGGTACTCGACCGCCCGCACCAGGTACCGGGACTCCTCGTGGTGGTTCACGTCCACGTCCTGCTCCGGCGCGACCACGTTGTCGAACACCCGCTGCAGCGGCTCGGCGAACGACGTCGCGGTGTACTCCATGCGCGCGGTCAACGGACCGGCGCCACAGTCCCACAACCGTGCCGCGCGCCGGCTCCGCCGCACGGCCACCAGCCGCACCGCCCCTGCGACCGCGACCAGCGCGACGACCAGCGCGAAGGTCAGCAGCAGCGGTGACACCGCGCCGGTGACCCCCGCCAGCCGCACGGTGACCGTGCCGGACACCGCCGGGTCGCCCGCGCCCACCGCGACGCCGGTCGCGGCGCCGATCGCGGGCAGCACCGCGGCCGGCAGCAACGCCAGCACCACGCACGCGATCCCGGCGAGGCCCATTCCGGCGACCATGCTGCGCGGGCTCTCGTGCGCGTCCTCTGCGGCGGAACTGCGTGGCCTGGCAAGGAAACCGACGCCGAACGCCTTGACGAACGTGGCCACGGCGAGGCCCGCGGTGAGCGCGACCGCCGCCACCGCGACCGGCATCGCGACCGCGACGGCCGTCCCGGCGCCCGGCAACCCGTGGATCAGCGCCTGGAGCAGCAACCACTCCGACACGAACGCGGTGCCGGGCGGCAACGCCGAGGCGGCCAGCGCTCCCAACCCGAACGCGGCGGTCGTCGCCGGCATCCGGTGCCGCAGACCGCCGAGCGCGTCCAGGTCGCGAGTGCCGGTGCCGTGCAGCACCGATCCGGCCGCGAGGAACAGCAACGTCTTGAACGCCGCGTGGTTGAGCACGTGCAGCAGCGCCGCCGCCAGCGCCAACCCGGCCAGGACCCGGTCACCGGACGACGCGAACAGCCCGGCCGCGCCCACCCCGACCAGCACGAGCCCCATGTTCTCGGTGGTGGACTGGCCGAGCAGCCGCTTGAGGTCGGTGCTCATCGCCGCCTGCAGGATCCCGTACACCGCGGAGAGCGCGCCCAGCGCGAGCACCAGCAGCCACCACCATCGCGGCCCGCCACCCAGCAGGTCGAACCCGACGCGCACGATGCCGTAGACGCCGAGCGTGACCATGGCCGCCGACATCAGCGCGGACACGTGGCTCGGCGCCTCCGGATGCGCGCGCGGCAACCACACGTGCAGCGGCACGATGCCCGCCTTCGACGCGAACCCGACCAGCGTCAGCACGAACACCAGCCCGGCGACAGCCTGCGCCGGCTCCGCCGCCCGCAACGCGGCGAACGTGTCGTCCCCGGCCTGTGCGGCGAACACCAGCAGTCCACCGAGGACGAAGACGAACCCGAGATGGGTCATCACCGCGTACCACCGGCCGGCCGCGGCGACCTCGGGCCGGCACCGGTGCTCGGTGACCACGAGCAGGAGCGAGGTCAGCGCCATCAGCTCCCAGCAGACCAGGAACGTGCCCACGCTCCCCGCCGCGGGCACCAGCAGCATCGCCACCACGAACAGCGGTACGACCACCTGCTCCACCCGCGACCGCGCGTAGCCGATGCCGTAGACCCCGGCCAGCACCGCGACCCCGCCGACCACGGTGACGAACAGCCCGCCGAGCGCGTCCAGCGCGATCGTCACGCCGGCAAGCGGAAGGAGCCCGGGCAGCGCGACGGAGAACGGCTCGCCCGTCATGGCCGCGACGCCCGCGACCGCGCCGGCCGTCCCGGTCAGCGCGGTGCCGATCCCGGCCACCCTCGACCGGGTGCCGCCACCGGGGAGCACACCGGCGGGCAGCACACCGGCGGGCACTGCCGCGGCCAGCGCGGTGAGCACACCGACGACCGCGGCGGCGAACAGGAACGACGCCGCGAGGCTCATCGTCCGGTCAGCCTTCGCAGTCCTTCGACGATGGCCTCCGGCCGGGGCGGGCAGCCCTCGATCTCCAGCTCCACCGGCACCACGTCGCGTACCGCGCCGGTGACGCCGTACGCGCCCGCGAACACACCGCAGTTGCGGGCACAGTCGCCGACCGCCACGACCGCCTTCGGCCCCGGCACCGCGTCGTAGGTGCGCCGCAACGGTTCGGCCATGTTGCGGGTCACCGGACCGGTCACGAGCAACGCGTCCGCGTGCCGAGGCGAGGCGACCAACCGGGCGCCGTACCGCTCGGCGTCGTACACCGGCCCGAACGCCGAGGCGATCTCCACCTCGCACCCGTTGCACGAGCCGGCGTCCACGTGTCGGACCTGCACCGATCCCCCGAGCTCGGCCGCCACCGCCGGCACGCCGTACCCCGGTCGCCCCGGCGCGGGTTCGGCCACCCGCCCGGTCCGGAGGATCTTGCGCCACAAACCGACCATGTCCACTCCCGCGTCGTTCAAGCGCGTCGTGCCAAGGAAAAGAGCGGTCACCCGAACGGAAGCCGGGGACGGCGCGGTACTCAGGCCCGCCCCGGCCTCCGACCGCGCGCCGACGGCGACCGCGGGTCGGGCCCGCGGAGGTCCTCGAGCAGCTCGACCTGCCCCGACAGCACGCCGGTGAGGATCAGCCGGGCGACCGCCAGCAGCTCCGCCACGTGCGGGCTGGTCAACGAGTAGTGGACGGCCGAGCCGTCCTTGCGCGCGGTCACCAGCCCCGCCCGCCGCAGCACCGCCATGTGCTGGGACATGTTCGCCGGCTCGATCCCCACGTCCGACACCAGCTCCGAGACCGCGTGCTCGCGCTCGCTGAGCAGCTCGAGCACCCTGATCCGGGCCGGATGGCCCAGCGTCCGGAAGAACTCGGCCTTGAGCTCGTACAGCGGCTTGCTCACCCGACGACTCCAACCAGCCCGCACACTTCAGCAGTTGCGAACATTAGCAAACGCCCACGAGTCCAACGTTCGGGGTCGTGAGCGTTGGACTCGCGGGTCGCGAACGTTGGACTCGCGGGTCGTGAGTGTTGGACTCGCGGGTCCTGGGCGTTGGACTCGCGGGTCCTGGGCGTTGGACTCGCGGGATACGTGCTGGACTAGCCAGTGCTTCCCATGCGCATCAACGGGTTGGTGCGGGAGCTCGCGACGGCCGCGAACCCGTGGCGCAGCATCTCCGCTTCGTACGCCGCCTTGGCCTGCCCGAGCGGCACGCCCTTCGTGGTGACGTCGACCAGTGCGCCGCGCAGCAGTTCGGCGTCGCGCAGTGCCGTGTTGGCTCCTTCGCCGCGACCAGGGGACATGGTGTGGATCGCGTCGCCGAGCAACGTCACGGCGGGGTCCGACCACGCCAGCACCGGCCGCGCGGAGCGAATGTTCACCGGGAAGGTGGCCGGCACCTCGGCCTCGGCGACGATGCGTCGCACCGCGGGATGCCAGTCGGCGGTCAGGTCGCGCACCAGGCGGTGCAGCGTCGCGCTGTCGCCGTCCCGGAACTCGTCGGTGAGCGAGACGGTCCAGGAGAAGTAGTCCGGCACCTCGGTGAGCCGGGTTCCCGGGGCGAGCGCGGCGACGGCGTCGGCCACCGGCGTCCGGGGCCGGCAGGTCGCCACGCTCATGCTCGTCCCACCGGGTCCCTTGATGCGGTTGAAGGAGTCGACGAGGACCTCGGGCACCCACTCGAGGCCGCCGGTGATGGGCGTCTTGCCCCAGATCGACCAGTGGAGATCCTCGAGCTCGGCGTCCGGCACGAGTTGGTTGCGGGTGACCGAGTTGGTCCCGTCCGCGCCGACGAGCAGGTCGCCGGTGGCGGCGGTGCCGTCGGCGAAGTGCGCGCGGACCCGGCCGTCGGCCGGGTGCTCGTACCGGACGAGGCTCTTCGTGAAGTGCACGACGTCGTCCAGGCCGCTGAGCAGGATCTCCCGGATCGTGAGCCGGTTCACCCCGAAGGTCGAGTCCTCGGGTTCGACGTGCGGGATCGGCATGGCGAACGCCTCGTTGAGCCACTGGTCGGTGACCGCCATCCGCGTTGCCGGCGCGATCGAGGTGGCCACGCACAGGTCGAACAGGTTGCCCGGGAGGCAGGCCCGCAGCGCGTCGCTGCCGGCTTTCTTGAGCGAGATACGGGCGCCCTGTCCCCGAAAGGACGCGGACTCACCGCGTTCGTAGAGCGCGACGCTGATCCCCGACTTCGTGAGCCCCTGGGCGAGGCAGAGGCCGCCGACTCCGCCGCCGATGATCAGGACATGGGGCGACGCTCCTTCTGACTTCGAGTTGTGTTCGGTCATGGCGCAAAGCTAGCAATTAGCTGTCGCGACAGCAAGTGTCCAAGCAGCTAAGCTGACGGGCATGGACTCCACGGTTCCGATCCGGCTCGTGCTCGGCGGTGGATCGCTGCTCAACCAGGTGGCGCGCGAGCTGGGCACCGCGCTGGAACGTCAGCTCGCCCCGCTCGAGGTCACCAGCCAGCAGGCGGCGCTCCTGCTCAACGCCGCACGGCAGCAGGCCAGCCCGAACCAGCTGGCCGCGAAGCTGGGCACCGACGCCGCCGGCATGACCAGGCTGCTCGACCGCTTGGCGGACAAGGGTTTGCTCGTGCGTCGCGGCAACCCGGACGACCGGCGGTCCGTCGTCATCGAGCTGACCGGCAAGGGCAAGGCACTCGTGCCGCGCCTCGGACCCTGCTTCGGCCGGGTGACCAGCCGGCTCCTCGACGGCTTCACCGCCGAGGAGATCGAACAGGTCACCGCGCTGCTGGGGCGGATGCTCGACAACCTCGGCACCGGGAAGGCCGGATGATCGGGCGCATCCAGGTGCACAACCGGCTGAACGGCACCCGGTTCGCCACCCTGGAGTTCGGCTTCACCGGCCTGGCGGCCCTGTTCATCGCGGTGAGCCTCCTGCGCCAGGACCGTTGGCCCATCGCCGTGCTGGCGTGCGGCACCGCGGTCAACTGCGCGGTCGTCGCCGGCTTCGGCGTGCGGTCGTGGCTGCGGGGCGACCTCGGTGGGCGCATCCGCGAGCTGTCCCGGCCCGAGGTGCGCCGAACGGTCCGCGCCGAGCATCCCCACCTGCTGGCCGACACGATCCTGCTCGCGGTGAGCACGCTCGTGCCGTTCGTCCTCAGCATCGCCGTCCTGGCCGAGGCGTGCCGGGTCAGGGTGTGTACTCGAGGCGGTGCTGTCCATAGGGAACGGCCTTGAGCAGGGTGACCCGGCGGGTGCTGCCGTTGGGGACGCGGAAGGTGCGCTGCTCCCCCTGGCGTGCTCCGGTCAGGGCCGTGCCCAGCGGTGACCGGGTCGAGTAGACCTCGATGTCGCTGTGCTCGGCGTCACGCACGCCGAGCAGGAACGTCTCGGCCTCGTCGGTGTCGTCGTAGCGGACGGTGAGCACCATCCCGGCCTCCGCGACCCCGTCGTCGGGCGCGTCCTCGCCGACGACGGCGTCGTCCAGGAGATCCAGGATCTCCCGGATCCGCGTCTGCCGCCGGATCGTGGCGTCGTCCTGGTCGGCGGCCTCGTCGGCGGCTCGGACGGGCCGGGGCGCGAGGAGCGCGGCGAGCTCGTCCGAGAGCCGGCGGTGGGCCTGTGGCGTCAGCCAGACGCGCTGGGTGCTGGTCATGGTGCTGTCTCCCTTGGCGGGTGCGGTGGAAGGTGCCGTCAGGGCGGCCGGAGGGGAGGGGCCGCCCTGACGGCGGGGGGTCCGTGCGAGCCGGGTCATGATCGGCGCCGACCTCACGGACTTCGAGGGTGGTCAGTGGTCAGGGTGCGGTGTCACCGAAGGGGGTCGAGCTCGCGCAGCGCGGCGGGCTGCTTGCCGGTGGTGATCTGCTCGGCCAGCAGGCGCCCGGTGACCGGGCCATGGGCCAGTCCCCACATGCCGTGCCCGCCCGCGACGTAGACACCCGGCGCGCGCACAGCGCCGACCAGTGGCCGGCCGTCGGGGGTGACGGGACGCGGGCCGACCCAGACGTCCCTGCGTTCCTCCCAGCGCACCCCGTCCAGCAGTGGACGGGCGGCCGCGATGATCGACGCCAGCCTGGCCGGGACGCCGGGCGCGTCGGGATCGCGGAACTCCATGGTGCCCGCGACCCGCAGCGCCCCCTGGTAGGGAGTGCACGCCACCCGCACGTCGGGCAGGTAGACCGGGCCGGGGACCGGGCGGTCCACGGGCACGGTGAAGGAGTACCCGCGGCCGGCCCGCACCGGGACGCGCACGCCCCACCGGGAGGCCAGCGGGGACAGCCACGCACCGGTGGCCAGGACGGCCACGTCGGCGACCAATGCCTTGCCGTTGCCGCGATGCACCGTGACGCCGCCGCGGTTCGCGCGAACGTCGACGACCTCGAACGTGTGCATCGTGGCGCCCCTGGCGACGACCGACCGGGCCAGGGCACGGACGAAACCGCCCGGGTCGAGGTAGCGCTGCCCGTCGATGCGCACGCCCGCGGTGAGGGCGGCGGACGCGACCGGGACGTGGTCACGCAGCTCGTCGGCGGAAAGTTCGGTATGCGCGACCGGCTGCCCGACCTCGGCGAGCCTGCGCAGCTCCCGCAGCAGACCCTCGGCCTGCCGGGAGGTCCGGAACCCCGCGGTGATCGGCGCCTCGATCGTGGGAGCTTCCACGCCGTTGGCGGTGAGCACGTCGAAGGCCTCGACGCATTCCTCGTTGAGCGGCAGGTTGGCCTGCGCCGCCCTGGTCCACGACGACCAGCGGCAATTCGCCGCGAACCGGGCCAGGAATGCCCACAGCCGTGGGTCGCTGCGCAACGGGATGTGCAGCGGCGCGGACGGGTTCAGCAGCGACCGCAGGCCGTAGCGCAGCACCGCGGGCTCGTTGAGCGGGATGGCCAAGCCGGGTGCGATCCAGCCGGCGTTGCCCCAGGACGCCCCTGCGGCCACGCCGGTGCGGTCGACCACTCGCACGTCGACCCCGCGCTCCTGCAGGAACCACGCGGTCGACAGGCCCACGATGCCCGCGCCGACCACGACTGCCGTGCGCGGCCCACCGTCGATGTGTTCGACGCCGGCCACGACAACCACCTCCACCCGAGTGCTCTTGACTCGAGGGTGGCCCAGGAATCGGGGCAGGCTGTTGTCCGATCCCGACAACCGGGGTACCGCCGCGTTGTCGAGATCGGACAGCGCCGGAGCGTTGGACACGCGGGTCCCGAACGTTGGACTCGCGGGTTCTGGGGGTTGGACTCGCGGGGTTGGCTACTCGTCGGTGGCGGCGAGGTCGATGATCATGGCCAGTCGCTTGCGTGGGTCGGTCAGGTCGAGGGTGGTGACCTCGGCCATCTTGCGCAGCCGGTAGCGCACGGTGTTCGGATGCACGCCGAGCCGCTCGCCCGCCTCGGCGAGGTCGCCCTGGGCGTCCAGCCACGCGCGCAGGGTCGCCACATAGAGGGTGGCGCGCTCGTGGTCGTGGCGGCGCAGCTCGGCCACCGGCCCCCGCGCGGGGGTGCGCCCGGTCCGCGCGGCGCCGCGCAGCCGCTGCAGGAGGATGTCGTCCCAGGACTCGTCATAGGCCGGCGGCGGGGCGTCCGGCGGGCGGGCCTCGTGCAGGGCCAGGCACTCGTCGGCCTCCTGCCGGCTCGCCGGCAGATCGGCCGCCGACGCGACCCCGCCGATTCCGGCCGACACCACCACGTGCGGGGGCAGCGCGGACCGCAGTGCCGCGACCCACTCGCGAGCTGCGTCGGCCCGCTCACCGGACAGGATCGTGTGGAGCGTGTTGCCCGCCAGGGCACTGCGTCCTGGCCGCGACCAGCCGAAGCCGGTGGTGGCCCGTTCGAAGGCGAGCAGCAACGCGGCGTGCCGCTCGGCCGCGATGTGCGCGCGGACCGCGACCACCCGCAGCGGTCCTTGCGGCAACCCCAGCCTGCTGACGACCGTCGCGGCGTCCGCGGTCCCCTCCAGCAACTCGATCACCAGGTCGGACTCGACCTGGCGCTCCAGATCCGCGCTCGCCCGCGACCGCAGCAGGTGCAACGCCACCGTGCGCGCGCCGTCGGCCAACGCGGTGCGCCGAACGCCGGTCAGCGGGGTCGGGCTCATGACCCACACCGTGCCCAGCAGCTCCCTGCCCGCGCGCACCGCGACCACCATCCGCCCGCTCAGCCCGTGCCGCTCGTCCGCCTCGACGAACAACGGCTCGTCGGAGGCCGCCAGGTGCGCGAACACCCCGCGGGCGTCGAACAGCTCCCGCATCCGCTCCGACGCCTGCCGCCCCAGGATCGTCTCCACCCGCGCCGGGTCGGCCTCCTGCTGCAGGCTCGAGTAGGCCAGGACCCGCGACAGCCGGTCCTCGATGGTCACCGCACCACCGATCGCTCCCGCCAGACTGTCGGCCAACGCGAACAGGTCCGTCGGTCCGCGGCCGGACTCGGTCTCCCGGCCCTCCAGCACCAGCCCGTAGACCACGCCGGCCAGCTGGCTCCACGACACCTCGGGATCGACCACCATCACCGCAACGCCCTCGGCCTCGCCGACCGACACGGCGGCCCGCTCCTCGCCCGCGGCACCACGAACCAGCACCACCCTCGCCCGCGCCGACGCCCCCCGCCGCACGCCCTCGACCAGCGACCCGGCGCCCACTGCGAGGAACACGTCGCCCACCACCACGCGGTCGTCGGCGGCGTCGTGCATCACCACGCTGCGCAGCTCCACCGACCGCGACACCGGACAGCAGCACAGCCGGACACCGTAGCCGCCCAGCACGTTCACCAGGCGGTCCAACCTCACCATGAGCAGCCCCTATCCCGTGCCAACCACCCACCGTAACCAACTGGGCCGTTCGATCAGCGTGACCGGGAGATGACCGCGGCTTGACTCCGGGGTAATTTATACTAGGTTTGATTGTATTAATATCTGGGGCCGGTCTCACCGGGAACGCCGCGGTGATCCGACAGGAAGCGGTGAGGCGATGTTCGCGCATCCGATGACGCCTGCTCTCGTCCGACGGCGTGCGCGGTGACCACCACCAAGCCGACCCCGATCCTCACGCACCCGTATCCGGCGCGGCCGTCGCCGAAGGGATCCGCCCTGCTTCGGACCATCCGCACCACAGATCCCAAGCAGATCGGCATCCTGTACCTGACCACGTCGTTCGGGTTCTTCCTGGCCGGCGGCGTGATGGCGATGTTGATGCGGACCGAGCTGGCCCGGCCGGGAATGCAGTTCCTCTCGCCGGAGCAGTACAACCAGCTGTTCACCATGCACGGCACGATCATGCTGCTGCTGTACGCGACGCCCACGCTGTTCGGGTTCGCCAACTACGTGCTGCCGTTGCAGATCGGCTCGCCGGACGTGGCCTTCCCCCGGCTCAACGCGCTGTCCTACTGGCTGTTCCTGTTCGGCGGCCTGATCGTTCTGGCGGGATTCCTCACCCCGGGCGGCGCCGCGGACTTCGGCTGGTTCGGCTACACACCGCTGTCCGGCGCCGCCCACTCGCCGGGCGTGGGCGGTGACCTGTGGATCACCGGGCTGGTGGTCAGCGGTCTGGGCACGATTCTCGGCGCGGTCAACATGGTGACGACGGTGGTGTGCCTGCGCGCACCGGGAATGACCATGTTCCGGATGCCGATCTTCACGTGGAACATCCTGATCACGAGCATCATGATCTTGATAGCCTTCCCCCTGCTCACCGCGGCGCTGCTGGGGCTGCTGGCCGACCGGCAGCTGGGTGCGCACGTGTTCGACCCGGCCAACGGCGGGGCGATCCTCTGGCAGCACATGTTCTGGTTCTTCGGCCACCCCGAGGTGTACATCGTCGCGATCCCGTTCTTCGGCATCGTCACCGAGATCATCCCGGTCTTCTCCCGAAAGCCGATGTTCGGCTACCGCGGCATGGTCTACGCCACCATGAGCATCGCCGGGCTGTCGATCACGGTGTGGGCGCATCATATGTTCGCCACCGGTGCGGTGCTGCTGCCGTTCTTCTCGTTGATGAGCTTCATGATCGCGGTGCCAACGGGGATCAAGTTCTTCAACTGGATCGGCACCATGTGGAAGGGGCAGCTGACCTTCGAGACGCCGATGCTGTTCAGCATCGGGTTCCTGGTGACGTTCCTGTTCGGCGGGATGAGTGGGGTGCTGCTGGCGTCGCCGCCGATCGACTTCCACGTGACCGACACGTA
>NZ_WHTD01000273.1 GCF_009379765.1 Actinophytocola sp.
CGCCGAGCTCGGTGCGGCCGAGCCCGCCGAGCTGGACGCCCGCGTCCGGGTGCTCGACCGGCTGGGCGCGCGCCCGCAGGCCGACCGCGCCCGCGGCCTGCTGCGCGCGCTCGGCGAGCGGCCCGCGCCGAGCATCGAGCAGGGCCGCGTCCGGGAGCTGAGCGGTCGGGAGGAGCAGGTCGCCCGGCTGGTCGCGGAGGGTCTGTCCAACGCGGAGGTGGCGGCGCGGCTGTTCATCAGCCCGCGCA
This sequence comes from Actinophytocola sp., assembly GCF_009379765.1. Taxonomy (GTDB): domain Bacteria; phylum Actinomycetota; class Actinomycetes; order Mycobacteriales; family Pseudonocardiaceae; genus Actinophytocola. The sequence continues at coordinate 249 of NZ_WHTD01000273.1, forward strand.
CCGTCACGACCCACCTGCAGAACATCTACGGTCGCCTCGGCCTCGGCTCGCGTACCGCGCTCGCCCGGTACGTAATCGAGCGGCTGCCCGCGGATACGTAGTTCGACCGATACCGCCCGCCCCGGGTGGTGGCCGATCGTGGCAGACAACCGGAGGAGTTGCCATGACACTAGGCCGCCGGCTTCGCAATCGCACCTCAGGGGAACGTGACGCAAGCCAGCCACAAGTACGTGACCAAACAGGACCTTCCTTCCCCGACGTAACCAACACATTGAATCCCGGGGAGGCGGAACTGTCATGACTGCCACCACAGTCGACCACGTCGTCCCGCTGTGGAGTGCCATCGACGTCGGGCTGGCCGGTGCGAAGGCCGCCACCCTGGCCGTGCTCGCGGCCGAGGGCTTCGCCGTGCCGGCCGGCGTGGTGGTGACCACCCGTGCCTTCGCCGAGGCGCTGGCCGAGTCAGTGACACTGGGGGAGCCGGCACAGCTACCGGCCGACGTGCTGGCCGCCCTCGTCGAGGCGGTCCGGCCGTGGGGCAGCGTCGCCGTGCGCTCGTCCGCAGTCGCCGAGGACCTCGCCGGCGCCTCCTACGCCGGGATGTACACGTCGGTGCTGGACGTGCCGACCGAGCCCGCCGCGCTCGCGGCGGCCGTCGAACGCTGCTGGGCGTCCGCGCGCTCCGAGCTCGTCGCGGGCTACGGCGGCCCGGGGCACGTCCCGGCCATGGCGGTGCTTGTGCAGCCGATGGTCGCTGCAACCGTCGCGGGCGTCGCGTTCACCGCCGACCCGGTCACCGGCGAGCGCGACGTGGTCGTGCTCGACGCCGTGCCCGGGGTGGCGGCACGCCTGGCCGATGGGGAGGTGACGCCCGACCGCTGGGTGGTGCGGGCGGACCGGGCCGAGCGCGCCGCCGGCGTCGGGGAGGCCGCGCTCGACGCCGATTCCGCGCTGGCGGTCGCCCGGATGGCCCGCACGGTCGCCGGGCGCCGGCGGGCGCCGCAGGACATCGAGTGGGCGCTGGCCGGCGGCGAGCCGGTGCTGCTGCAGGCCAGACCGATCACCGCGCTGCCCGTGCCGCCGGTGCCGGTCGACGTCGAGGTGCCGCCCGGCTACTGGACCCGCGAGGCGAGCCACGCCCGGCGGCCCTGGACCCGCCTCACGCACGACCTCTTCCGGGTCCGCGTGCCCGCGTTGCGGGCGGCCGTCGCGGAGCTCGGCCTGCTGTTCGAGGGCCTGGACGCCCGCGAGATCGGCGGCCTGGAGTACACGCGGGTCGTGCCGCTCGGCGACAAGGAGCCGCCGAACCTGCCCGCCTGGCTGGTGCCGGTGGCGTTCCGGGTGATCCCCACGCTGCGCCGGCGGATCCGCACCTGTGTCGACGCGATGCGGCGCGACGTGCCGATGCGGGTCCTGCGCCAGTGGGCCGACGAGTGGCGCCCGGACCTAGAGGCGCGCACGGACGCCCTGCGGGACGCCGACCTCGGCGCCCTGACCGACGACGGGCTCGACGCGCACCTGGCCGCCGCGGTCGCGCTCGGCGAGGACGGAGTCGACATCCACTTCCGGCTGCACGCCGCGATCGCGATGGTGCTCGGCGAGTTCGCCGGGTGCTGCCGGGAGCTGCTGGGCTGGGACGAGGCCGGCTGGCAGCGGCTCGTGGCCGGCACGTCGGTCCGCTCGACCGAGCCCGCCCACGTGCTGGCGGAGCTCGCCGCCCACGTCGACGAGCCGGACTTCGCCGACCGGTTCGCGGACCACCTGCGCCGGCACTGCTGCCGCGCGCTCAGCTACGAGCTGGCCGAGCAGTCGCTGGACGAACGCCCGGAGCTGGTGCTTGCCTTGCTGCGTGACCAGCTGGCCACCGGCTTCGACCCCGTGGCGAACGACCGTACGCTGGCCGCGGAGCGCGAACAGGCCGCCAGTGAGGCACGCGCCCGGCTGTCCGATGTGGACCGCGCGCGGTTCGACGCCGCGTTGGCCAGGGCACTGGTCGCCTACCCGATCCGCGAGGACAACCATTTCGTCACCACGGCCGTGCCCGGCGCGCTCGTCAGGAAGGCCGTGCTGGAGTACGGCCGCCGTCTCGTGGCACGCGGTCAGCTTCCGGTGCCGGACATGGCCTTTCACCTTCGGCCGGCCGAGCTGCGCGCGGCACTGCGGGTCGGCGATGACGTGTCCGCGGTCGCCAGCGGACGTGCCGGCGAGCGTGCGTGGGCCATGGCGAACCCCGGCCCGGCGCACTACGGCACGCCGCCGCCACCGCCACCACCGATGACCTCGCTGCCACCAGAGGCGCGCCGCGCCAACGAGTCGTTCCTGTGGACCATCGAGCAGGTCTTCGGTCCGGACTTTCTCGCCGGCGGTCCGCGCGGCGACGAGAAGGTCCTGCCCGGCATCGCGGCCTCGCCCGGCGCATACCGGGGCACGGTGCGGATCGTCCACGACGAGACCGAGTTCGACCGCGTCCGGGCGGGGGACGTCGTGGTGTGCCCGACCACCTCGCCGGTGTGGTCCCTGCTGTTCCCGATCATCGGCGCGCTGGTCACCGACGAGGGCGGAACGCTGTCGCACCCGGCGATCATCGCGCGCGAGCACGGTGTCCCCGCGGTCGTCGCCACCCGCGTGGCCACCGCGACGTTGCGCGACGGCCAGCGGGTCGCGGTCGACGGCGGCGCGGGCACCGTGACGGTGCTGGCATGAGGCTCCGGGAGGTGAGCGCGGCCGTCGAGACGATGGCGATCATCGAGACGGCGGCCGCGCTGGACGTGCTCGGCCAGCTGACGTCGAATCCGAGCACCGCCCGCGAGGTGGCCACGGCGTTGCGCCTCGACCGGGTCGCCACGGCGCGTCTCCTCGATGCGCTGGCGGGTATGGGCCTGCTGTGCGAACGCTCCGGAGGAGTGTTCGAGACCGACACCGTGGCCACCGATCGCGTGCACTCGCTGACCGGCCTCTGGCAGGCGCTGCCGGCGGTGGTGCGCACGGGCGAGCCTGTGCTCCAGGCGGCGACCGCGGCCGGCGCGACCCGGCTGTACCCGGATGTGGTGCCGGTGCTGTCGGAGTGGTTCGCGCCGGCGGCCGAACGCTTCGCGGCCGAGCTGTCGCCGTGGACCGGGCGGGTGCTGGACGTGGGTGCGGGTGCGGCGCCGTGGACGATCGCGCTGGCCTCCCGCAACCCGGAGGTCCACGTGACGGCCGTCGACTTTCCCGCGGTGCTGACCCGAACCCGGCGCGCGGTGACCGCCGCCGGGCTCGTGTCGCGGTTCGACTACCTGCCGGGTGACGTGCTCGACGTGGCGCTGCCGGCACACGACCTCGCGGTGGTGGGGAACGTCTGCCATCTGTTCGACGAGGCGCACAACCGCGTCCTGCTGGCGAAGCTGCACCGGACGGCGCGGCGGGTGGCGATCGTCGACGTGCTCCCGTCCGCGGATCCGGCGGTGAGCCGGTACGCGCTCGGCCTGCTCACCCGGGCGCGGGGCGGCGCGGTTCACTCGCTGACCGCGTACCAGGAATGGGCGAGGCAAGCCGGTTTCGCCGGCGTGACAACGGTTCCGTTGTCATCGGACCCACCCCTGACCCTCCTGCTGTGCGCCTGACTCATCTGGTGCGAGCGATGGGCACCCGGTACAGGCCACGGTGACCGTCACAAACTAGTGTCGCGTGACCCTGAAACCTTTACGCCGCTGCGGCCCACGCGGCCCCTGGCCGCGTTGGAGAAAAGCCCAAGTACATCCAGTACGAGCGGCTTTCCTCCGCCTTGCCAGGAACCACGTGGATCCACAGCGGACGCAAAGGAACAGAATCACGCGACACTAGGAATGCAGGCGCGCGCCCATTTTGCCGATGAACGCCAAGACCTCGTCCTGGTCCTTGTCCGGCACGCCGATGACCACCTCGGCCACGCCCAGCGAGGCCAGGTGTGACACCCGCCCGGGGTCGGCTCGGCCGCCCAGCGCGACGATGTACGGCGCGCCCTCACGGCCGGCCTCGGACCAGTGCTTGTTCAGCAGCTGGACCTGGTCGTCGAGGTCGGTCTCGTACGGGGTGGTGATCCAGCCGTCCGCGTTCGCCGCGAGCCAGGTGAACGTCCGCTCCGTGCCGCCGGCCCCGACCAGGACCGGGATGTGCTCCTGCACCGGCTTCGGGTAGACCCAACTGCCGCCGAACGACACGAACCTGCCCTCGTACGACGCGACGTCCTCGGTCCACAGCGCACGCATCGCCGCCACGTACTCCCGCAGCGCGGTGTACCGGAACTTGGCCGGGATGCCGTGGTCGGCCAACTCGTCGGTGTTCCACCCGAAACCGGCGCCCAGCGTGACCCGGCCGCCGGACAGGAAGTCCAGGGTCGCGACCGTCTTGGCCAGGGTGATCGGGTCGGACTCCACCGGCAGCGCGACACCCGTGGCCAGCCGGATCGACGAGGTGGCCGCGGCCGCCGTCGCGAGGGACACCCACGGGTCGAGCGTCCGCACGTACCGGTCGTCCGGCAGATCCGCACCGCCGGTGCGCGGGTGCGCCGCCTCCCGCCGCACCGGGATGTGCGTGTGCTCGGGCACGTAGAACGAGAAGAACCCGGCGTCCTCTGCCGCCTTCGCGCACACGGCGGGCGTGATGCCGCGGTCGCTGGTGAACAGCACGATCCCGAACCTCATGCCACCCCCGCAAAGTAGAACGTGTTCTACCACACGGTAGCAGTCACATGACCGGTTGACGTCCGACGTACTTGCGGATTACCTCGTCGAAGGTCCGCGCGATCGCTGGTCGCGATGCTCAACCACCGCACGCTGGGTCTTCCACGTGCTGCGCGACGGCGCCGGGGCCCAGTACGCGCTGGGCGAGATCGCGCGGCTCGCCGCCGAGTACTACGCGGACACCCCGGGCCCGCTCAGTCCGAAGGTGGTTTGGTGCGTTCTCCGGCGCGGAGCGCGGGGATCAGGGCCTTCCCAAGGTGCTGACGCCTCCGTCGGGTTGGCCGATCGGGCCCTGCGACATCTGCGGGGAGGCCCATCCGGCGGTAGGCGCGTTGTCCAGCTCGACGTGGGCCGCGGCTCCAGGTCCCGAGCTCCCGGGTGTACGCGAGCGGGTCGATGCCTTCATCGCCGTAGAACGCGCGGTGCGGGCCACAGGGAGTCCTTGGTACCCGAGACCCCGCGCAGCGCCGGCTGAACGGCCACAATCCCGTTTCGCACGCCGAAGCCGGCCTCATGCTGCGTTGGCTGATGACTGTCGTGGTGAGCGATGAGGAGAAGGCGTCGTAAGAGGCGTCGGGTGTGGATCGGGGAGACATCACCGTCTTCCTTCGCCGAAGACTTCTCGGTCGGCGGGTCAGCGGTCGCCCCCCGCCGCGTTGGGCGCCGAGCCCGCCAGCGGAGTGGTGTCGAGGTATCTGACCTCGTAGACGCGCTCCGCGAACTTCCAGCCGTCCGGGGTGCGCCGGTAGCGGTCGTGGTACACGGAGTAGTTCAGGTGCGAGCTGCCGTCGCGGAAGCGCCCGAACTCCGCGATGTATGCACGGCCGACCGCGGTGTCGCCCTCGAGCTGGATCGTGCCCGGGTGCGCGGTTTGCACGAAGTAGTCCCAGAGAACCTGCAGCCGCTCGATCCCGGCGCGGATCTCCTCCCGGCTGACGAACTGGACGTTGGCGTCGGGGATCCGCCACACGCCGTCCTGTGTGAACAGCGACGCGAGACGGTCGTAGTCACGCATCATCCCCGCGTCGGTGAACTCGCCGCGCAGCGCCTCGATCTCGAAGCGATCAGCGATGGCCTGAAGGTTGCTCATCGGTTTCTCCTTGTCACATCGAACAGGTCACGGCCGCATCGACCTCCTGTTCGCCGTCCGTTGCCGCTGCTGCGCTTCGGTGGATGGCGCCACGTGGTGGTGCGGTGACCATGCCGGTCAGATCCGCTACAGCGGCGCGCCTCTGGCACACATGCCGGGGCCGTCGCCGCGACGGTGTCCTGCCGCCGCGCTGGGTCAGCCGGTGAAGGGTTGGGGGCCGAAGCGGCCCCACGCCACGAAGGCGGCCACGGCGAGCAGGGTCAGGTTCACCGCGATTGGCTGGGCCTCGTGCCGGCGGAGGTGCGTGATGATCGCGCCGACCATCA
>NZ_WHTD01000206.1 GCF_009379765.1 Actinophytocola sp.
CTCGGCCGCGTCCCGGCCGGCCGAGCCCGCGCGGTTGCGGGCGGCGTGGCGGCCGGAGGTGCTGCGCGGCGCCGCGGTCGCGCTGGTCGGCTGGGGGTGCCTCGGCGGGCTGACGTTCCTGGTCGCGTTCCGCACCGACGACGGCTTCGGGCTGAGCGCGAGCCAGCGCGGGCTGCTGCTGACGGTGTTCGGGGTGGTCGGCATGCTCACCGCGCGGCTGGTCGGCCGGCTGATCGAGCGAACCGGCGCCCGGCCGGCCGTGCTGGCCGGCGGGATGGTGGGCGCGGTGCCGATCGCGTTGATCGGCGTGGTGCCGTGGCTGCCGGCGGTCGCGGCGCTGTGGGCGCTGGCCGGTTTCTTCGCGCAGTTCATCCAGGTCGGGCTGAACGCGCTGGTGCTGACCGGGGACGGGGAGAACCCGGCGGGCGCGGTGTCGGTGGTGCAGGCGTTCCGGTTCGTGGGCGCGGCGCTCGCCCCGGTGGCGTTCACGCCCGTGTACCACCTGTCAGCCGTGGCCGGCTTCCTGCTGCCGGGGATCCTGCTGGCCGTCGTCACACCGGCCGCGCTGCTCGTCCGGCGGCGGCATCGAGTCGGCTGACCAGCCATCGGCGGTCCGATGCCCTGAACGCGTCGCATGGGACGTTGAACGCCCTGAGCGCGTCGTTCAGGGCATGGCGGCGGGCTGGAGCGCGACCCCCAGCAGGGCGTCCAACGCGTCGCGGATCAGGGCCGGCGCGGTCGGGTCCGAGCCGTCGCCGGCCAGCGCCGCGGCGGCCCACGCGTCGACCGCGCGGAGTGCCTGTGGCGTGTCGAGGTCGTCGGCCAGGTGGTCGCGCAGGCGGGCCACCGTGTCCTCCGCCGGGGGGCCCGACTCCCGGGCCACCGCCTGGCGCCAGCGGTCGACCCGGGCCAGCGCCTCGTCGAGCACGTCGGAGGTCCACGCGCGGTCGGTCCGGTAGTGGCCGGACAGCAGCCCGAGCCGCAGGCCCATCATGTCCACGCGGTCGGCCCGCAGCCGGGACACGAACACCAGGTTCCCGCGCGACTTGGACATCTTCTCGCCGTCCAGGCCGATCATGCCGGCGTGCGCGTAGTGCCGGGCGAACGGGTGCTGGCCGGTGAGCGACTCGGCGTGCGCGGCGCTGAACTCGTGGTGCGGGAAGATCAGGTCCGACCCGCCGCCCTGCACGTCGAAGGTCATGCCGAGCCGGTTCAGCGCGATCACGCTGCACTCGACGTGCCAGCCGGGCCGGCCGGCACCCAGCTCGCCGTCCCAGCTCGGCTCGCCCGGCCGGGCCGCGCGCCACAGCTGGGCGTCCAGCGGATGCCGCTTGCCGGGCCGGTCCGGGTCGCCGCCGCGCTCGGCGAAGTACCTCAGCATGGTCGGCTCGTCGTAGTTGGAGACCGAGCCGAAATGACCCGAGGCGAGCCGGTCGAAGTAGATGTCCGGGTACTGCTCGTCGTCGGCCCGGTAGGCCACGCCGTCGCTCAGCAGCTTGGCCACCGCCTCGACGATCTCCGGGATCGACTCGACCGCGCCCAGGTAGTCCCGCGGCGGCAGCACCCGCAGCGCCGCCATGTCCTCGCGGAACAACGCCGTCTCGCGCATCGCCAGCACGACCCAGTCGTCGTGGTCCCGCGCGGCCCGCTCCAGCAGCGGATCGTCGACGTCGGTCACGTTCTGCACGTAGTGGACCTCGTGACCGTTGTCGAGCCACTGCCGGTGCACCAGGTCGAACGCGAGGTAGGTCGCCGCGTGACCGAGGTGGGTGGCGTCGTACGGGGTGATCCCGCAGACGTACATGGTGGCGGTCGCACCCGGTGTCGTCGGGCGGATCTCCCCGGTGGCCGTGTCGTACAGCCGCAGCGGGCGCGGCGCGCCGGGAACCCTCGGCACCGGATGGGATGGCCAGGTCTGCATGGAACCGACCCTAGACGGCCGATCCGTATACCAACGTCGACCACCGAACTGTGACCCCCGTTACAGCCCGCCGCGGCCAGGCGATTCATGTCGTGCGACAGCAGTCAACGCAAGATGACGAAGAAGGTGGCGGCCATGACACCCCTTGTGTCGACCTCAGCTAGTCGAGCAGCTGGGAACCAGCACGAACCGCGTGCCGGCCAACCGCACCCAAGGGGAACGGGACGCGACCCGGCCACCGGTGCGCGCCGAACTGAACGGCATCAACGCACGGTGACCACAACTTTTGATTCCGGGGAGGCGGACCAGCCATGACGACGGCTGCGGATGGGACCACCGGCAGATACCTGGTCCTGATGGACGACGACTGGACCGAGGCGACCCAGGAGCTGAACCGGGTCGCCGGGATCCAGGCGGTGGACTCGGCCGAGGGGGGCCTGGCCCATCCGCTGTGGGACGCGGACGGGCTGATGATGCAGGAGCTGGGCGTCGCGCTGGTCAGCGCGGATCCCGACCAGGTGGCGGCGCTGACCGGTGCGGCGGACGAGCCGGGCCCGATCACGCTGGTCGAGCCGGAGCGTCAGGTCTTCGCGATCGGCGCGCCGCGCGTCGAGGAGATGGCCGAGCTCGACGAGACGACGTTCACCTGGGGCCTGCAGGCGGTCGGCGCGCCGACCAGCACGGCCACCGGCAAGGGTGTCCGGGTCGCGGTGCTGGACACCGGGTTCGACCTCGAGCACCCGGACTTCGCCGACCGCACGGTCACGTCGATGTCGTTCGTGCAGGGCCAGGACGTGCAGGACGGCAACGGGCACGGCACGCACTGCATCGGCACCGCGTGCGGGCCGCGCAAGCTCGAGCAGGGCCCGGGCTACGGCCTGGCGTACGAGTCCGCGATCTACGCCGGCAAGGTGCTCAGCAACGAGGGTTCGGGCGCGGACGGCGGGATCCTGTCGGGCATCGCGTGGGCGATCGCCAGCGGCTGCCGCGTGGTGTCGATGTCGCTCGGCGCGCGGACCGTGCCGGACCAGCCGTACTCCCGGCTGTTCGAGCGGGCGGCCCAGCGGGCGCTCGCCGCCGGCACGCTGATCATCGCGGCGGCCGGGAACGACAGCAAGCGGGCCGACGGCTCGATCGCGCCGATCTCCCACCCGGCCAACTGCCCGTCGATCATGGCCATCGGCGCGATCGACTCCGGGCAGCAGATCGCCAACTTCTCCTGCGGGACGGTCGGGTCCGTCGGCTCGGTCGACCTGGTCGGCCCCGGGGTCGACGTGTACTCGAGCTGGCCGATGGAGATGCGCCACCGGCGCATCAGCGGCACCAGCATGGCCACACCGCACGTGGCCGGCGTGACGGCGCTGATCGGGCAGGCCACCGAGGCGCGTGCCTACGAGCTGTGGGCGCGGCTCGCGCAGACCGCCCGGCGACTGCCCTTGCCGTCGACCGATGGTGGGGCAGGATTGGTCCAGGCTCCCTGACCAGTCGAGGAGGTCCGGCGTGGAGCATGTGCTCGTCTCCGTCGCCGACGAGGCGCTCGCCGAAATGTCCGCCGTGGTCGACGCGCTGCGCCGGGCCGGGCTCGCGGTGACCGAGGTGCTGCCCTCGGTCGGGGTCGTCACCGGCACGGTCGACAGCGACACGATGCCGTCGCTGTCGGCCGTGCCCGGGGTCCTCGCCGTCGAGCCCGACCGCGGGATCCAGCTGCCGCCGCCGGACTCCCCGGTGCAGTAGCAAGTAGCTACCCGAGCGCCGCGGCGATCTCGGCCAGCTGCTCCGCGCGCAGCGGTCCGTGCTCCAGCGCGCCCGCGTTCTCCTCGGCCTGCGCGACGTTGCGGAACCCGGGAATCGGGATCGTCCGGTCGCTGCGTGCCCACAGCCAGCAGAGTGCGCCCTGGGCGAGGGTGCGGCCGTCGCTGGTGAGGATCTCGCGGACGGCCGCGACCCGGGTCTGCCACTCGGGGGTCGGCACGCCGTCGCGGAAGAAGCGCAGCCAGTCGGGCGCCTTGGTGCGGATGTCGGCGCCAGCCGCCGGGCTGCTCGCCGTGCGCCGGCCGAGCAGGCCCATCGCGAGCGGTGAGCGGTTGATGCTCGCGAGGTCGTGCCGGTCGCACACGGCGAGGAGCTCCGGCGCGTCGTGCAGCACGCTCAGCTCGTGCTGGACGGCGACGCAGTGCGGGCCGGCCGCGAAGGCCTCGGCCCGCTCGGGGTCGTCGGTGCTCCAGCCGTAGCCGCGGAGGAGACCCTCCGCGACGAGCTCCTCGCAGACCTCTCCCAGCGTCTCGGCGTCCTCAATGGACGGTCCGATGTGGAGCTGGTAGAGGTCGAGACGGTCGGTGCCGAGCCGTTTCAGCGTGCCCTCCAGCGCCTGGCGAACGTATGCCGGCGAGGCGTCCTCCCCGGTCAGCGTCGTCGTGCCCCGGTCGAACGTGTTGCCCCACTTGCTCGCGATCACCACCTCGTCGCGGCGCCCGGCCAGTGCGCGGCCGAGCACCTCCTCGCTGCGGCCGGTGCCGTACACGTCCGCGGTGTCGAAGAAGGTGACGCCGAGGTCGAGCGCGCGGCGCACCGCGCGGACCGACTCGTCGTCGTCCACCTCACCCCAGCCGAGCGGCTGTCCCTGCGCGTCGGAGAACGGGCCGCCGATGGCCCAGCAACCGAACCCGAGGGCACTGACCTCGATGTCCCCCAGCTTTCGCCTGTTCGTCATGTCTGCATTCTGGGACCCGAAGCGCGCTCCAGGTCCAGCCCGCATTCGGGAGTAATTTGGACCGCATGTCTGACACGCGTGGCCGGGTGAAGGTGGAGACGAGTCCGAAACGGGTCCGGGCGTACGCGTCCGGACATCTGGTGGCCGACACGCGCCGGCCCGCCCTGGTGTGGGAGATCCCGTACTACCCCACCTATTACGTGCCCCTGGCCGACGTCCGGGCCGAGCTGGCGGCGGCCGGCCCGGGCGACCGCTCCCCGAGCCGCGGCGACGCGACGCTGTACGACGTGGTCGTCGACGGCGTGACCGTGCAGGCGGCGGCGACCCGCTACCTCGACTCCCCCATTCCTGAGCTGCACGGCCTGGTGAAGCTCCACTTCGACGCGATGGACGAGTGGCTGGAGGAGGACGAGCCGATCTACGTCCACCCGCGCGACCCGTACAAGCGGGTGGACATCCTTGCCAGCACCCGGCACGTCGTCGTCCAGGTCGACGGCGTCACCGTGGCCGACTCCCACCAGCCGCGGATCCTGTTCGAGACGGGTCTGCCGCCGCGCTACTACGTGCCGCTGTCCGACGTCCGGCTGGACCTGCTCCGCCCGTCGGACACCCGGTCGCACTGCCCGTACAAGGGAACCGCGGCGTACTGGTCGGTCGACACAGGCGGGGCGGTGCGCGACGACCTGGTGTGGATCTACCGCTCCCCGCTGCCGGAGAGCCAGAAGGTGGCCGGTCTGGCCTGCTTCTACAACGAGAAGGTCGACATCATCCTGGACGGCGAGCCGCAGGGCCGCCCGCACACCCCATTCAGCTAGTGTCGCGTGACCCTGAAACCTTTACGCCGCTGCGGCCAACGCGGCCCCTGGCCGCGTTGGAGAAAAGCCCAAGTACATCCAGTACGAGCGACCTTCCTCCGCCTTGCCAGGAACCACGTGGATCCACAGCGGACGCAAAGGAACAGAATCACGCGACACTAGCGCGCTGGTACTCCTCCCAGGTGACCTTGGTGACCTGCGGGCCGTCGTCCGGACCGCGGTTCGCCAGGCCGTTCTGGCCCAGGTAGTAGTCGCCCGCCTGGTGCTGGGCCGACGGGGACATGTCGGTGTCGGAGATCGCGACCGCGTGGATGTGGTAGGCGAAGCCCTGCGCGGGGGTGCGCAGCCACGCGGCGAAACCGACCTGCCGCAGCGTCCGGACCACCGTCGTGCGCAGCGTGGTCGACATGCCGGACACCGAGATGTCGAGCACCCCGCCACCGTCGTGGGTACCGGCCGAGTCCGGGTTGCCGGGGTTGTACGAGCCCTGGGTGATCGACAGCGTCCGGCCCAGCAGGCCCTCCGCCTTGACCAGCATCGCCTTCGTGCGGGTGTTCATCGTCGCGCTGTGGTAGGTCAGGCGGGCGCCCGGGGTGAGCACGTTCGACACCGTGTAGCGCCCCTCGCCGAGGGTCGTCAGCGACGTGCGGCCCGGCAGGCCCGACGCGTCCAGCCCGGTGTAGCCGAGCGAGCGCTGGTACGCCGCGTAGGCCTCGACCGTCTTGGTCCCGAAGTGGCCGTCGACGTAGGTCGTGGCCAGGAGGTTCTTGGCGTCCAGCGCCTGCTCGACCAGCAGCACGCTGTCCCTCGCGCCCGGGGTCAGCGCGGTGTCCGGCCGGCGCGGGTCGATCTGCGCGGCCTTCACCACCGCCTCCATGTTGGCCGCGGCGAGCGCCACGGCCGGGCTCGCCACGGCGGGCGCGGCCCCGGCGGAGGTGATCACGGTGGCCAGGACCAGGACAGCTGCTCGTACCCTCATGGCGAACCCCTAACCAAATTCACGCAGAACTGGTTCATTGATCACACACGAAGGTAACCGGAGGGTCAAGCCGCTGTTCAGCCGAGTTCGTCGATCGCCCGGTAGACCCGCTTCTCCGAGATCGGGTACGCCGTGCCGAGCGTCTGGGCGAAGTAGCTGATCCGCAGCTCCTCGATCATCCAGCGCACCCGCCCGTCATCCCCCGGCCCGCCCCGTACCTCGGCGTAGGCCTGCTGCGCGTCCTGCACCGCGTAGGTCCACTCGAGGTCGCGGTCCGGCCGCTCCGGCAGCTTGTCCAGCCGCCGCATGATCCCGCGGAGGTAACGCTCCACATCGGACAGTCGAGCGAGTCCCGTGGCGGTGACGAACCCGTTGAACACCAACGCGGACCGTTGCGCGCGCATGTCGGCCACCGACTCGGCGAACACCGCCCCGGTCATCCGGGACAGCGCCGTGTCGACCTCGGCGTTCCCGACGAGCACCCCGCGCACCCGGTCGAGCACCTGGTAGGTCCCCTCCGCCAGCCCGGCCCGCACACCGGCACAGAGCGCCTCGAACGCGTCGGCGGTCCACACCGGACCGCCGTGCTCGGCGATCAGCGTGTCGGCGGCCGCGTCGACGCAGTCCGCCAGCAGACCCGGCACGCCACCGTGCGGGTTCGCCGACAGGGCCAGCTTGGCCGCGTTCGGCAGCCGCCGCACCACCTGCTTCACCGGCGACGGCACGGTCACCAGCACCAGCCGCCGGGTCCCCCGCCACATCGCCCGCGCCTGCTCGGCCTCGCTGTCGAACAGCCGGATCGCCACGCTCGCACCGGTGTCGACCAGCGCCGGGTACGCCGTGACCTGCTGCCCGGCCCGGCGCAGCGACACGCTTCGCTCCAGCGCGCCGAACGTCCACGCCGTCAGGCCCTCCCGCGTCAGCCCCTCCGAGCCCGACGCCAGCGACTCCCGCACCCGCGAGGCCAGCTCCCGCTTGAGCGCGCCGAGATCCTTTCCCTCGAGGATCGGCTCACCGGCCTCCTCGACCACCTGGAACGTCGTCCGCAGATGCTGCGGCACCTGGTCGAGCTGCCACGCGTCCGGCGGCACGACCACGCCGGTGAGCTCCCGCAGCAGCGCGGCCACGTCGTCGAGGGTCGGCTCCTCGACCGGCGCCAGCCGCGCGCGGACCGCGGCCACGTAGTCGGGCACCGGCACGAAGTTGCGCCGCACCGGCTTGGGCAGCGACCGGATCAGCGCGGTGATCAGCTCGTCGCGCAGGCCCGGCACCTGCCACGGAAGGCCGTCCGCGCTCACCCGGCTCAGCAGCGCGAGCGGCACCTGCACGGTGACCCCGTCGGTGGCCGTTCCGGGCTCGAACCGGTACTGCAGCCCGAGCCGGATGTCGTTATGCCGCATGGCGTCCGGGTAGGACTCCTGGCTGACGTCGGCGACCTCGGGGTTGACGAGCATCGCCGGGTCGAAGTCCAGGAGCTCCGGTTGCTCGCGGCGAGTCTCCTTCCACCACGTGTCGAAATGCGCGCCGGACACAGCCTCCTGACCGACCCGCTGGTCGTAGAACTCGAACAGCGTCTCCTCGTCGACCACGATGTCGCGCCTGCGGGCCTTGTGCTCCAGCTCCTCGGCCTCGGCCAGCAGATCCGCGTTGCGCCACAGGAACTTGTGGTTGCTTTGCCACTCCCCCTGCACCAGCGCGTGCCGGATGAACAGCTCGCGCGCCACCGGCGGGTCGATCCGCCCGTAGTTCACCGCGCGGTCGACCACGATCGGCAGGCCCAGCAGCGTGACCCGCTCGGACGCCATCACCGCGGCACGCTTCTTCTCCCAGCGCGGCTCGCTGTAGGTGCGGCGGACGAGGTGCCCGGCGACCGGCTCGATCCAGTCCGGGTCGATGCGCGCGACGACCCGGCCCCACAGCCGGGAGGTCTCGACCAGCTCGGCGGCCATCACCCAGCGCGGTTGCTTCCGGAACAGCGCCGAGCCGGGGAAGATCGCGAACTTCGCGTTGCGCGCGCCGAGGTACTCCTTGCCGGCCGGGTCCTTGAGCCCCGGCTTCATACCAATGTGCGACAGCAGCCCGGCGAGCAGCGCCATGTGGATCCTGGCCGGCTCGGCCGGGGTCTCGTTGGGCGTGATGTCGAGGCTCTTCGTCATCTGCCGCAGCTGCCCGGCGACGTCCTGCCACTCCCGCACCCGCAGGTAGTTGAGGAACTCCGCGCGGCACAGCCTGCGGAACCGGTTGGCGGACAGCTCCTTGCGCTGCTCGGTGAGGTAGCGCCACAGGTTCAGGTAGGACAGGAAGTCCGACTCCGGGTCGCGGAACCGGGCGTGCTGCTGGTCGGCCGCGGCCTGCTTCTCGACCGGCCGCTCCCGTGGGTCCTGGATGGACAGTGCGGCGGCGATGACCACGACCTCGCTGACGCAGCCGTTCTCGTCCGCCGCGAGCACCATGCGCGCGAGCCGCGGGTCGACCGGCAGCCGGGCGAGCTTGCGGCCGAGCGGGGTGAGCCGTGGCTCCGAGTCCACCGAAGACCTGCTTGCAGGGTCGAGCACCTTCACCGAAGACCTGCTTGCAGGGTCGAGCACCTTCACCGAAGACCTGCTTGCAGGGTCGAGTATTTTCTCCGAAGACCTGCTCGCAGGGTCGAGTATTTTCTCCGAAGACCTGCTTGCAGGGTCGAGCATCTTCTCCGTGGAGCTGTCCAGCGCGCTCAGCTCGTGCAGCAGGTTCATGCCGTCGGTGATGTGCCGGTGGTCCGGCGGCTCCACGAACGGGAACGCCGCTATGTCGCCGAGGTCGGCGGCGGCCATCTGCAGGATGACCGAGGCGAGGTTGGTGCGCAGGATCTCGGGGTCGGTGAACTCGGGGCGCGCGTCGAAGTCGTCCTCGGCGTAGAGCCGGACGCAGATGCCGTCCGAGGTGCGGCCGCAGCGGCCCGCGCGCTGGTTGGCCGAGGCCTGCGAGATGGGCTCGATCGGCAGCCGCTGCACCTTGAGCCGGTTGGAGTAACGCGAGATCCGCGCGAAGCCCGGGTCGATCACGTACTTGATGCCCGGCACGGTGAGCGAGGTCTCCGCGACGTTGGTGGCGAGCACGACCCGGCGGCCGCGGTGGGCCTGGAACACCCGGCGCTGCTCCCCTGTGGACAGTCGGGCGTAGAGCGGGAGGATCTCGGTGCCGCGCCGGTCCTGGGCGACGAGCGCGTCGGTGGCGTCGCGGATCTCGCGCTCGCCGGAGAGGAACACGAGGATGTCGCCCGGGCCCTCGGCGCACAGCTCGTCGACCGCGTCGAGGATGGCCTGGGTCTGGTCACGGTCCGGGTCGGCCTCGGGGTCGTCCGGGTCCACGATGGGGCGATACCGCACCTCGACGGGGTAGGTCCGGCCGGAGACCTCGACGATCGGTGCGTCCCCGAAGTGCCGGGAGAACCGTTCGGGGTCGATCGTGGCCGAGGTGATGATGACCTTGAGGTCGGGCCGGCGCGGCAGGAGCTGCCTGAGGTAGCCGAGGATGAAGTCGATGTTGAGGCTGCGCTCGTGCGCCTCGTCGATGATCAGCGTGTCGTACTGGCGGAGCTGGCGGTCGGACTGCAGCTCGGCGAGCAGGATGCCGTCGGTCATGAGCTTGACCAGCGTGTCGTCGCCGACCTGGTCGGTGAACCGGACCTTCCAGCCGACCGCGGCGCCGAGCGGCACGTCGAGCTCGTCGGAGATCCGCTCCGCGACGGTGCGCGCCGCGATCCGCCGCGGCTGGGTGTGGCCGATCTGGCCGCGGACGCCGCGGCCGAGCTCGAGGCAGATCTTGGGCAGCTGGGTGGTCTTGCCGGAGCCGGTCTCGCCGGCCACGATCACGACCTGGTTCTCGGCGATCGCCTTCTTGATGTCCGCGCGCCGCTGGCTGATCGGCAGCTCGTCGGGGTAGGTGACGGCCGGGACGGCGGCCCGGCGGCGCTCGATCCGCGCCGCGGCCTTGTCCACCTCGCCGGCGATCTCGGCGACCCGCCGCTGCCGGACCACCTGGTCGCGGATCTTGCCGAGCCCGTCGAGCCTGCGCCGAATCCGCCGCTCGTCGCGCAGCGTCAGCTCACTGAGGCGCTTGCGGAGGTCGGCGAGTGAAGGACTCACGGCGGGCGTACTCATACGGCATCGAGCCTAACGACCCACGCGACCAGGTTATTTCGGTGTCCAGCGCGCCGATGCTCAGGACTCGAACAGGGCGAGGTCGCCCGCGCCCTCGCGGACGATCTCCAGCTCGTCGTTCGAGAAGTCGATCACCGTGGTGGGCTCGGTGCCGCACTCGCCGGAGTCGATCACCGCGTCGACGACGTGGTCGAGGCGTTCCTTGATCTCCCAGCCCTGTGTCATCGGCTCGTCCTCGCCCGGCAGCAGCAGCGTGCTCGACAGCAGCGGCTCCCCCAGCTCGGCGAGCAGCGCCTGCGCCACGGCGTGGTCCGGGATCCGCACGCCGACCGTCTTCTTGCGCGCGTTCAGCAGCCGGCGCGGCACCTCCTTGGTGGCCGGCAGGATGAACGTGTAGCTGCCCGGCGTCGCCGCCTTGATCGCGCGGAACACCGTGTTCGACAGGTACACGAGCTGCCCGAGCTGTGCGAAGTCGTGGCACACCAGGGTGAAGTGGTGCCGGTCGTCGAGCTGGCGGATCTGCCGGATGCGCTCCATCCCGTCCTTGTTGCCGGCCAGGCACCCCAGCGCGAAGCACGAGTCGGTCGGGTACGCGATCAGCCCGCCGTCCAGCAGGATCGCGACGACCTGGCTGATCGCGCGCCGCTGCGGGTTCTCGGGGTGCACATCGAAGTACTTCGCCACGCGAGGAGCCTAGGGGTGATCCACAGGGGGCAGCACCTGGGTGCGCATCAGGTGGTCGAGCTCGGCCCGCGGGTCGTCGGTGAGCCCGGTGTGCGTCGGCGAGGTCTGGACGATCGTGCTGCGCGGCGCGGTGAGCCAGCGGAACCGCTGCCCCGGCGAGCTGGCGGCCATCGGCCCGGGGCCCTCCTCGCAGGCTTGGCCCCACGACCGGAGCGCGTCGCGCAGCACGTCGAGGTCCATGGCCGGGTCCAGGGCGCGCAACCGCTCGGTGTCCACATGGGTCCGGCAGCGCAGGAACCGCAGCGTGGCGCAGTAGACGATCGCGCCGACGTTCATGAACTCGCCGCGCTCCTGCCGCGGCACGGCGCGGACCAGCGCGTACTCAAACACGTGCGGCACGGGTCTCCTCCACCGCCGGGACCCAGGTGTCCGCCTGCGCCAGCCGGGCTTCGAAGAACGCACGATAGGCGGCGCGCACGTCGCCGGGCGAGTCGAACGCCGGGTCGGCGGCGAGCCACTCGTCCGGCACGAGCGCGAGGACCTCGGTCAGCACGCCGGCGGTGACCATCGGCCGCAGCGCGCGGTCGGCGTCGGTGACCGAGCCGGCCACGGGCAGCATCACATGGTCGCTCGCGTCGTACCGGTACTCGGCCGCGGGCTGCCAGCCCGGACCCCAGCGGTGGTGGAAGTACAGCGAGGCGCCGTGGTCGATCAGCCAGACCTCGCGGTGCCAGAGCAGCATGTTGGGGTTGCGCCAGCTCCGGTCGACGTTGAGCACGAGTGTGTCGAGCCACAGCAGCCGGGCGGCGAGGTCGGCGCCGGGGTCGCGCACCCGCGGGTTGAAGTCGAACGAGCCGGGCAGGTAGTCGAAGCCGAGGTTGATGCCGCCGCTCGCGTTGAGCAGGTCCTGGATCTCCTCGTCCGGCTCGGCCTTGGACAGCTGCGGGTCGAGGTCGACGAGCACGATCTCCGGCACCTCGAACCCGAGCCGCCGCGCCAGCTCGCCGACGACCACCTCGGCCACCAGCGCCTTGATCCCCTGGCCTGCGCCGCGGAACTTGAGCACGTACATGCCGAGGTCGTCGGCCTCGACCAGGCCCGGCAACGACCCGCCCTCGCGGAAGGGCGTCACGTACCGGGTGGCCACGACGGTGCGCAGCCCGCTCACTTGATCCACGACCGCATCATGCCGCAGCCGGCAACCGAGTTGGCCTAGGCCGGCACGGGAGCCGGCCGGCGGACGCGGCCACCCACCAGGACGAGCGCCGCACCGGCGACCGTGAGCGCGGCGGTGACGATCGCCGCGGTGTCCCAACCGGACACGACCTCCGTCGGGGTGTCGCGGGCGGCGAGCATCGCGACGATCGTCACGCCCAGGGCGCCGCCGACGTAGCGGGCGGTGTTGTTGGCGCCGCTGCCGATGCCGGCCTGTCCGGCCGGCACGCTCGCGACCGCGATCTGGCCGAGTGCCGCGTTGAGGACGCCGCTGCCGACACCCGCGACGAGCAGGCCCGGCAGCAGGCCGAACACGGACACGTCACCGTGCTTCCCGGTCAGCAGCGCGAGCCCGGCGGCGACGACCACCAGGCTGAGCACCAGCCGGGACCGCACCGACAGGGTCGCCGGCAGCCTGCGGGCCAGCAGCGCGACCACGGCGCTGGTGCCGGACCAGGCGAACAGCAGCAGCGCGGCCTGCGTGGTCGTGTACCCCAGCGCACGCTGGAGGAACGTCGGCGAGAAGGACATCAGCCCGATCACCCCGGCGCCGGTGGTGAACCCCGCGACGATCGACGCGACGAAAGCCGGTCGGCGGAACAGCGTCAGGTCGAGCATCGGCGCGCGCACCCGGCCTTCCCACCACACGAACCCGACGACCAGCGCGACGGCGGCGACCAGCAGCGGCAACGCCGGCCAGCCCCAGCTCCGCCGGCCCTCGACCAGGCCCGCGAGCAACGCCACGAGCCCGCCGCCGAGCAGGGTCGCGCCGACGATGTCGACCCGCCGCGGCTGGTGCGAGCGGGACTCCTCGAGCATCAGCCGGCCGACCACGACCAGCGCCACCGAACCGGCGGTGAGCAGCCAGAACCCGGCGCGCCAGCCGACAGTCTCGTCGAGCCGGCCCATCACGAGCGGCCCGACCGCGATACCGCCGCCGACGCTCGCGCCCCAGATACCGGTGGCGCGGGCGCGCTCCTGGCCGGCCGGGAACGCGTGCCCGATGAGACCGAGGCTGCAGGAGATGACCGCCGCGCCGCCGATGCCCTGACCGATCCGGGCGAGCACGAGGACCAGCGTGTTCGGCGCGACGGCGGAGATCACCGAGGTGACCGCGAGGACGGCCGAGCCGAGGACGAGCATCCGGCGCCGGCCGTAGTCGTCGCCGACAGCGCCGGAGACCAGCAGCGCCACGGCGAGGCCGACGCTCATCGAGCTGAGGATCCAGGCCTGGCCGCCGGGGCCGCTGCCGAGGTCGTTGGCGGTGCTGACCAGCGTGGCCAGCGGGGTGGTGAACGCGACGAGCACCAGGAAGGTCGCCGCCGCCGCGACGCCCAGGGTCCGTGACCGCACGCCGTCCTCCTTCGGTTCGGTGACCGAACTCTAACAGCCGTGGTTCAATGACTGAACTTGTGTCGGTAGACTCACACCGTGGCACTAGGACGGGACTACGAAGGACAGAACTGCTCGCTGGCGCGCGCCCTGGAGGTGGTCGGCGAGCGGTGGACGATCCTCGTGCTGCGCGACCTGTTCTTCGGCGTCCGCCGGTTCACCGACCTCCAGGCGCACCTGGACATCCCCCGCGCGGTGCTCACCGACCGGCTGACCCGCCTGGTCGACGCGGGCGTGGTGACGCGGAC